>JBLNGJ010000474.1:0-3027 GCA_050264675.1 Micromonosporaceae bacterium | reverse complement strand
GCAGGCTCGCCACGGGGTGCCAGGCGGCCGCGGCCGCGTCGGTGCCGGCCACGGGGCGCGGCAGGTCGGGCAGAAAGGCGAGGTACGCCACGGTCACCACCCGGCCGCGCGGGTCACGGCGGGGAGCGCCGTACGTGCCCAGCTGCTCGAGGTGGGCCGCCGTTGACGCGACACCCGTCTCCTCCGTGAGCTCCCGGACCGCGGCGGCCGGCAGGTCCTCGTCGACCTTCACGAAGCCGCCCGGCAGCGCCCACCGGCCGCGGTATGGCGGAACTCCCCTGCGTACCAGGAGAATCATCAGCTCCCCCGCCCGGATGGTCAGCAGCACCAGATCGACCGTGATCGCGAACACAGCGTCCGGCATTTATCACCACCTTGACGAGAAGTTGCGGCTCAGAATATCGTCGGACCGACGAAATAGCCAGGGGAGGACGAGAATGGCCGACATCACCAGACGGTTCTTCCTGCGCCACCTGCGCGGCGCGCCCACGACCTGGGTGCGGCACCACGTGCGCGGGCGGGTCAAGCACGAGGGCATCGGACAATCGTTCTGGTACCGCCCGCTCACGGCGGTGCTCTCGGAGGTGCCCGTGGACGACCGGGAGCTTCCGCTGCTCTTCCATGCGCGGACCAGCGACTTCGCCGACATCACCGTCCAGGCGACGGTGACCTACCGCATCGCCGATCCGGCGGCTGCATCGTCCAGATTGGACTTTTCGGTCGATCCCCTGCGCGGCAGCTGGCGCGCTAAGCCCCTCGACCAGATCGCCACACTCCTCGCCGAGCTGGCCCAGCAGCCGGCCCTCGACCTGCTCGCGCGCATGCCGCTGACCGAGGCCCTCACGACGGGCATCGCATCCGTGCGCGACGCCGTCTCCGCGGCCCTCGCGACCGATCCCCGCCTCACCGACACCGGTGTGGGCGTGGTCAGCGCCCGTGTCGTGGCCATCCGCCCGGAGCCGGAGCTCGAGCGGGCGCTGCAGACGCCCACCCGGGAGGAGGTCCAGCAGGCGGCCGACCGCGCCACCTACGAGCGGCGGGCCAAGGCCGTCGAGCGCGAGCGGGCGATCGCCGAGAACGAGCTGCAGAACAAGATTGAGCTTGCCCGCCGGGAGCAGCAGCTCGTCGAGCAGAACGGCGTCAACGCCCGCCGCCAGGCCGAGGTCGACGCCGAGGCGCACCTCATCGAGGCGCAGGGTGAGGCCGAACGCGACCGGGTCGCGGTCGCGGGCGCCGCCGAGCGGGCCACCGTGCTCGCGGCGGCCGACGCCGAGGCGGAGCGGGTCCGCGGCGAGGCGAAGGCGACCGGCGTCCGCGCGCTGCGACTCGCCGAGGCCGACGGGGAGGCCGCGCGCCTGGCCGCGTACCGCGACATGCCGCCAGCCATCCTGCACGCGCTCGCCGCGCGCGAGCTCGCTGGCAAGCTGCCGCGCATCGGGCAGCTCACTGTGACGCCGGACGTGCTGACCGGTCTGCTCGGGCGCCTCACCAACGGCGCTTCCTGAACAGGCCAGGTCGATGAGCACGGCGAGCCGACAGCGAGTGAGCATCGCTGGGCCGCCAGGCCCGACGAGCAGAGCGAGCGCGGAGGCGGGCAAATGAGCACACTGGCGCCGCGCGTGGTGGTGGTCTCGCGCCGGTCGGAGTACGAGGAGCTGCTCGCGCGGCACTCCACCCGGGCCGCCGCGGCGTACTTCCTGCGCGAGCGTGGCCGCGATCTGGACGAGGTCGAGCAGCGACACGGGGCGCTGCACGCCGCGCTCACCGCGGTCGGGGCCGCCATTCCGGCCGACTGGCGGCGGGGCCACGTTGACCGCGACGACCTGCCCCGGTTCCTCTTCGCGCCGGAGGACCTGGTCGTCGCGGTTGGGCAGGACGGCCTCGTGGCCAACGTGGCGAAGTACCTCGACGGGCAGCCGGTCATCGGCATCGACCCGGAGCCCGGTCGCAACCCCGGCGTCCTCGTGCGGCACCTCGCCGGGGACGCCGGTCGGCTGCTGCTCGCGGCCGACGATGGCACCGCGTCCCTGCAGCACCGCACGATGGTGCGGGCCGTGCTCGATGACGGGCAGGATCTGATCGGACTCAACGAGGTCTACTTCGGACATCCAACCCACCAGTCGTCGCGCTATGTAATATCCACATCGGACGGTCAGCGCGAACGCCAATCGTCGTCCGGCGTCGTCATCGGTACGGGAACCGGGGCAACCGGTTGGTGCGCCTCCATCGCCCGCCAACGCGCCGACTCGCCACTGTTACCCGGCCCCGAGGAGGTGGCGCTGTCGTGGTTTGTGCGGGAGGCGTGGCCGTCGCCCGCCACCCAGGTGTCCCTGACCTCCGGACGGCTCGGTGACGCCGACCGGATCGAGTTCACCTCGGAAGGCGAACGGCTGGTCGTCTTCGCCGACGGGCTGGAGTCCGACCACCTGGTGCTCGCGTGGGGCCAACGGGTCGAGATCGGGGTGGCGCCCCGGCGGCTCTGCTTGGTGACCTAGCCACGGCCTAGCCATTGGGGTCGATCATGAACTAAGGGTGCACGACACGCCGTCGACAGGGGACCTTAGCTCATGATCGGCGCGAGGGGCGGTCGAGGAGGAGCAGGGCGGCGGGGACGACGACTCCCAGAGCGAGGGTCGTGACGCTCGCCCCGAGGCTGGACCCGCCGAGCGTGCCCGGGTGCGAGGCGTGGAATACCAGGTGCAGGGTGTTGAAGATCAGTACCCCGGCGAGGACGACGGCCCGTACGCGCCGGTCGTCGAGGACTGCCGCGACGGCGAGCAGGAAGCCCAGGGTGAGGAACGTGGAGCCGAGGTCGGTCACGAGGTGCTCGTTGAACGGCGGGTAGGCCGCCGTCCAGTGCTGACCGAACCCGGGGAACGTGTCGAAGAAGTGGCGCGGGGCGAACCGTGCCCACACACCCCACCACAGGTTGGCCAGCGCCAGGAGGCCGACCACCGCCCGGATCAGCAGCGTCCGGTCGGCCAGGAATCGGGATCGCACATCGTCAACCCTGCCAGGCGAGCGCCG
>JBLNGJ010000473.1:0-6384 GCA_050264675.1 Micromonosporaceae bacterium | reverse complement strand
GACGAACCGCCGCACCGCCAACCGCGCCGGTGGAACACCGGGTGGCAGACCCCCGTCCACGGCGCCGGCGTCCGGCGGAGCCGGTGTGGTGGTGCTGCTGCCGGTGCCACGGCTGGCGGTGCTGCGGGTTCAGGTGGGCGAGCCGAGGATCGGGGCCGCCGAGGTCGCGGTTGTGCTGACCCGGCGAGAGCGCGTGTGGGCGATGGCGCTGCGGTTGGAGGTGCGCGCCGGGCGCTGGGTCTGCACGCACCTGCAGGTGCTCTGAGACCCCCGGAGCCCGTGCTGGGTGGGCGACCCGGTGCGGGCTCTGGGTTCCACCACCACAACGGGGCGCGGCGCCGGAGTGGCTACGCGGCTCCCGGCGCGCCGTGGCAGCGCTTGTACTTCTTGCCGGAGCCGCACGGGCAGGGCGCGTTGCGGGACGGGCCGGATCCGACCACCTGGCCGGGGGCCGGGCGCCGGTTCGCGGCCTGTGCGCCGGGCGTACCCAGGCCCAGGGCCGGAGCCGACTCCTGCACCATGACCCCACCGTTGCCGGCGGCGCCGTCGATGGTCGGGGCCGAGTAGGACAGCGGTTGCTGGCGGCGGCTGCCGTCGCCGATGCCCTTGGCCCGGATCTCCACCGGCGCGGCACCGACCCCCACCGGTGTCTCCACCGGCGGCGGCGCTTCCTGCACCTGAACCTGCAGGTTGAACAGGAACCCGACCGCTTCTTCCTTGATGCCGTCGAGCATCTGGCTGAACATGTCGAAGCCTTCGCGCTGGTACTCCACCAGCGGATCGCGCTGGGCGTAGGCCCGCAGGCCCACCCCGTCCTTGAGGTAGTCCATCTCGTAGAGGTGCTCACGCCACTTGCGGTCGATGACGGCGAGCAGCACCTGCCGCTCCAGCTCGCGCATCGGTTCGGCGCCCAGCTCCTGCTCGCGCCGGTCGTAGGCGGCGTGCGCGTCCTCGGTCAGCTTGGCGATGAGGAAGTCCTGGTCGATGCCGGCCCGGGCGCCGGCCTCCTCCTCCAGGTCCTCGATGGTGACCCCGACCGGATAGAGCTGCTTGAGACTGGTCCAGAGCTGCTCAAGGTCCCAGTCCTCGGCGTAGCCGTCGGCGGTGGCGCCGGTCACGTAGGCACGGACCACATCGTCGATCATGTGGCGCACCTGCTCGTGCAGATCCTCACCGGCGAGCACCCGGCGGCGCTCGGCGTAGATCACCTGACGCTGCTTGTTCAGCACCTCGTCGTACTTGAGCACGTCCTTGCGGATCTCGGCGTTCTGCGCCTCGATCTGGGTCTGGGCGCTCTTGATCTGCCGGGTAACCATCTTGGACTCGATCGGCACGTCCTCGGGAATGTTGAGCCGGTTCATCACCGCTTCGACCGCACCGGCCCGGAACCGGCGCATCAGCTCGTCCTGCAGCGACAGGTAGAACCGCGACTCGCCCGGGTCACCCTGACGGCCGGACCGGCCACGCAGCTGGTTGTCGATGCGCCGCGACTCGTGCCGTTCGGTGCCGAGCACGTAGAGCCCGCCCGCGTCGATGACGTCCTCGGCCTCCTCGTCACACTGCTTCTTCCACCGGGGCAACGCGTCCTCCAGCGCGGCCCCGTACTCCTCAGCGCCCTCGGTCGGGTCAAGCCCGCGGCTGCGCAGCTCGGCCGCGGCCAGGAACTCGGGGTTGCCGCCGAGCAGGATGTCGGTGCCCCGGCCGGCCATGTTGGTGGCGACGGTAACCGCGCCGCGCCGCCCGGCCTGGGCCACGATCTCGGCCTCCTTGGCGTGGTACTTGGCGTTGAGCACCGAGTGCGGCACACCGCGGCGGCGCAGCATCTGGGAGAGGATCTCCGAGTTCTCCACGCTGACCGTGCCGACCAGCACCGGCTGGCCCTTCTGGTGGCGCTCGACGATGTCGTCGACGACGGCCTCGAACTTCGACTTGACGCTCTTGTAGATCACATCCGAGCGGTCGTCGCGGACCATCGGCCGGTGCGTAGGGATCGGCACCACGCCGACCTTGTAAACCTTGTTGAACTCGGCCGCCTCGGTCATCGCCGTACCGGTCATGCCGGAGAGCTTCTCGTAGAGGCGGAAGTAGTTCTGCAGCGTGATCGTCGCGAGGGTCTGGTTCTCCTGCTTGATCTCGACGCCTTCCTTGGCCTCGATCGCCTGGTGCATGCCCTCGTTGTAACGGCGGCCGTAGAGGATGCGCCCGGTGAACTCATCGACGATGAGCACCTCACCGTCGTTGACGATGTAGTCCTTGTCGCGCCGGTAGAGCTCCTTGGCCTTGAGCGCGTTGTTCAGGTAACCGACCAGCGGCGTGTTCACCGACTCGTAGAGGTTGTCGATGCCCAGCCAGTCCTCGACCCGGGCCACACCCCGTTCGCTGACCGCGACCGTGCGCTTGCCTTCGTCCACCTCGTAGTCGAAGTCGGCGCCCTCGCCGCGCTGCAGCCGGGCCACCACCCGGGCGAACTCGCCGTACCACTTGGCCGACTGCTCGGCCGGACCCGAGATGATCAGCGGAGTCCGCGCCTCATCGATGAGGATCGAGTCGACCTCGTCGACGATGGCGAAGTTGTGCCCCCGCTGCACCAGCTCGTCGTGCGACCAGGTCATGTTGTCGCGCAGATAGTCGAAGCCGAACTCGTTGTTGGTGCCGTAGGTGATGTCGCACTGGTACGCGACGCGGTGCTCGGCCGAGGGCCGGTTGGGCAGGATCACGCCCACGGTCAGGCCGAGGAACCGGTGCACCTGGCCCATCCACTCGGCGTCCCGGCGGGCCAGGTAGTCGTTGACCGTGACCTGGTGCACGCCCTTGCCCGCGAGCGCGTTCAGGTAGGCCGGCAGGGTCGCCACCAGCGTCTTGCCTTCGCCGGTCTTCATCTCGGCAATGTTGCCGAAATGCAATGCGGCGCCGCCCATCACCTGCACGTCGAAGTGGCGCTGACCGAGCACCCGCCGGGCCGCCTCCCGCACCGTCGCGAACGCCTCCGGCATGAGGTCATCGAGGCTCTCCCCGTCGCCGTACCGCTCCTTGTACTGGTCGGTGAGCGCGCGCAGCTCGGCGTCGGTGAGGTCGGTGTAGTTCTCCTCCAACGCGTTGACGGCGTCGGCGATGGCCTTGAGCCGCCGCAGCGTCCGGCCTTCGCCGGCGCGGAGGATTCGTTCGAAAATCGACACGGGTCAGCGCTCCCCACGGGTACGGTCTGCGCCCCATGGTAGCTCCCAGGCATGATCGCGACCGTGGCCGACCAGGGCCGAAACCGCTGGGCGCCGGAGCGGTGGTGCGGCAGGATCGCGGCATGGAACCGGTGGAGATCCACGAGGCGGGGCTGCTGCTGCGTGCCTGGCGGGCCGAGGACGCCGCCATGGTCTTCCGCGCCTGCCAGGATCCCGACATCCAGCGCTGGACCCCGACGCCGCACCCGTACCTTCGGCACCACGCCGAGGAGTTCGTCGGCGAACAGAGCACACGCGCGTGGGCTGAGGGCACCGGGGCCCGCTTCGCCGTGGTCGAGCCCGGCGGTGGGGAGCCGGTCGCCTACACCGGGCTCGTCCGGTTCGATCCGGACACCCGGGTTGGTGAGATCGGTTTCTGGACGGCGCCCTGGGCCCGCGGCCGCGGCATCGCCACCCGGTCGGCCCGGGCGGTGGCGCGGTGGGGCTTCGCCGAGGTCGGGGTACGCCGGCTGCTGTGGCGGGCCGAGGTCGGCAACCACGCCTCACGGGTGGTGGCCGCCCGGCTGGGCATCCGGGTGGAGGGGGTGGCCCGGCGGGCGCTGCTGCGCCGGCCGGGTGGCGAGCTCGTCGACGGGTGGATCGGCGCGCTGCTCCCGGGCGAGCTGCGCGAGGCCACCGATGCGCTGACCCGCGGCGACCACCTGGTCGTGCACCGGGCCGCCGCTTTCAGCCAACCCCAGCCCGAGCTCCCGGCGGTGGCCGCCGGCGGCACGGCGCTGCGCGTACGCCCGCTCGCCGAGCGCGACCTGGACGCGATCGTGGCGGCCTGCCGAGATCCGGAATCGGTCCGCTGGACCACCGTGCCCGATCCGTACCGCCCCGAGGATGCCCAGTTCTTCGTGCACGAGCACGGCCCCGGCCGGTGGGCCCGGGGCGACGGCATCGTGTGCGCCATCGCCGACGCCGACGACGCCTACTGCGGCTCGTTGGAGCTGCGCATCAGCGCGGACGATCCGAGCGTGGCCGATGTGGGCTTCCTGGTCGCCCCGTGGGCGCGCGGGCGCGGCTTCGCCCCGGCCGCGCTGCGGGAAGTCTGCCGGTGGGGCTTTGCCGCGCTGGCGCTGCGGCGCATCGAATGGCGCGCGTACGTGGGCAACAACGCCTCGCGGCGGGTGGCCGAGAAGGCCGGGTTTACCGTCGAGGGCGTGGCGCGCGGCGGCTGTGTGCACCGCGGCGACGTGCGCGACGCGTGGACCGCTTCGCTGCTGCAGGGAGAGGTGTGATGCTGCCGCCACAGGTGCTCAACGGGGGTCCGGTGCGGCTGCGCCCGTTCCGCACCGACGACGCCGACGACGTCATGGCCGGCTGCGCTGACCCGCTCACCCAACGGTTCCTGCCGCTGCTGCCCGCCCCGTACACCCGGCAGGAGGCGCTGCGGTGGATCCACGAAGGCGCGCCGAACGCGTTCGCCGGCGGCGGGGCCGCGTACGCGATGGTCGATCCGAGCACGGATCGGGTGCTCGGCGGCACCGGGATCGGACGGGTGCATGAGAACGCATCCGGCGAGCTCGGCTACTGGGTGGCTCCCTGGGCCCGCCAGCGGGGGGTGGCGACCGCCGCCGCCCGGGCGTTGAGCGCGCACGCGTTCGGGCACGGCTTCGCCCGCCTGGCCCTGCGCACCGACCCAGTGAACGCGGCCAGCCAGCGGGTGGCGATCGCGGCCGGCTTCACCCGCGAGGGCCTGCAGCGCGCCGGCGGCCTGCACCGCGACGGCAGCCGGCACGATCTCTTCATCTGGTCACGCCTGGCCACCGACTCGGGCGCGCCCACGCCACGGCGCCTGCCGGACCTGCCCGGCGGCCAGCTCACCGACGGGGTGATCGTGCTGCGCCCGGTCCAGGCCGCCGACGTGGCCGTGGCCTACGAGCTCCTGAGCCGGCCCGAGGTCGCCGCCTCCTCCGTGCCCCCGCTCGTACCGACCTTCGACCAGGTGGCCGCCCGCTTCGCCACCGAAGAGGCGAGCTGGCTCGCCGGGGACCGGGCCCACTGCAGCGTCCTGGACGCCGCGACCGGCACGTTCACCGGCGACATCGGGCTGTTCTATTTCGAACCCTCGGCCGGCCAGGCCATGATCGGCTACAACCTGCTGCCGGCCTGGCGCGGGCTCGGGTACGCCACCCGGGCCGTCCGGCTCATCGCCGCCTGGGCGTTCGACCAGGTCGGCGTCGCCCGCCTGATCGCCGGCACCTCGCCGGAGAACGTGGGCTCCCAGCGCGTGCTGGAGCGAGCCGGCTTCCGCCAGGAGGGCTACCAGCGAGCCCGGCTGCCGGGGCCGGACGGCACCCGCGTGGACGACCTGCTCTACGCGCTGCTCCCCGACGACCCGCGATAAGCCGGGTCGTGCCGCGCTCAGGCGGCCGCGATGCTGATCACGCCGTAGTCGTAGCCGCGACGCCGGTAGACCACGCTCGGCTGCCCCGAGTCCTTGTCCAGGAAGAGGAAGAAGTCGTGGCCGACGAGCTCCATCTGGAAGAGCGCGTCGTCGATCGTCATGGGATCGGCCGGGTGTTCCTTCATGCGCACGACGTGCCAGGGCTGATCGTCTTCCACCTCATCCTCGAGCCCGGCATCCTCGAGCACGGCCACGCTGGCCGGCGCCAGGGCGGTGTCCGGCACCCCGAGCGACGCCGTGGCGGCCGCGACCGAGATCGGCGTGTGCCGGCCGCGGTGCACCCGCCGGCGATCGGCGGCCCGCCGGAGCCGGGTGTCGAGCTTGGTCAGCGCACGGTCGAGGGCGCTGTAGAAGTCGCCCGCGCAGGCCTCGGCGCGCACGATCGGCCCGCGTGACACGCAGGTGATCTCGACCCGCTGGCAGTAGTCGGACTGGCGCGGGTTGCGCTCGTGGAACAGCTCCACGTCGACCCGGATCAGCTTGTGGTCATAACGCACGATCTTGTGAAGCTTCTCGGCAACGTGCACCCGGTAGTGCTCGGGCACCTCGACGTTTCGACCCTTGACGACGATGTCCACGCCTTGACCTCCCCCACGGTGAGAGCGGATACCCAGGAGCGGCGCCCTGGGGAGCTGTGTGTCGTGGTGATCGGTGGTCTAACGACGCTAACTCTTCTGCGCCAGCCCGTCACCCCCAGTCCGGAAGAACGCCGGCAAAGCCCGCTCACCCCGGCCGCGGATGGCGCAGCTCGGTGGC
>JBLNGJ010000472.1:0-4345 GCA_050264675.1 Micromonosporaceae bacterium | reverse complement strand
GAACGCATCGGCGATCCCGGTTACGTTCGTCTGCAGCATCTCCCACCTTCCGGCCTCGGCCGATAGTGGCCAATCTCGCAACGATGGCTGCGAAGTCGCTTCAGATCCGGTACGGGTCCGCCATGCGGTCAACCGCCTCGATGCCCGGCGCGGTCCCGCGGCGTACCCATTCGTCGACCGCATCGCGGTCTCGGAGCTCCACCGCGCACTGCCGCGCGAACCGGCGGATGACGTCGTGGATCAGGTATCTGTCCGGGCCCACCTCGGTCACCAGGTTGGCCGCCACCAGTTCGTCGAAGAGCCGGCGCAGTGAGCCGATGGTCGTGTCGGCGCTCGGTTGGAGGCCGGGTGAGGTTGGTCCGAGTCCGAGCCGACCGAACAGGTGCGCGGCGGCCGGGCTGAGCGACCGGTGCGCGCTGACGAGCGCCTCGTGGACGCTGCGCGGGTCATCGTCGAGGCTCAGGTCGGAGAGCTCGCCAAGCTCATCGACGAAGTCGGTCAGCGACTGCCATGGCCGGGCCGCCAGCTTCGTGCCGGCGATCCGGATCGCGAGCGGCCAGCCGCCGCACCACTGCACCAGCCGCGCGGTCGCCGGGTCGCGCAACCGCGCCGAGCCGACCATGCGGGCGAGCAGCTCCTTGGCGGCCTGCGGCGTCAGCGGCTCCAGGGAGAACTCCGACACCGCGTGGTACGCGGACAGGGCGCCGAGGCGGCGTCGGCTGGTCGCCACCATGAGACTCGCGGAGGTCGGCGGCACCAGCGGCAGCAGTTGGCTCAGCGAATCGGCGTCGTCAGCCACGATCAGCACGCGCCGGCCGCTGATGAGCGACCGGTGCAGCGTCGCGCGTTCATCCACTGTGGGCGGTATCTGAGACTTCGCCACACCGAGCGCACCCAGCGCCGCACCGACTGCGTCGCCGCCGGAGACCTTTCTCTCGCGTACTCGTGAATGCAGATCGATGAAGATCTGTCCGTCCGGGTACCGCTCGGCGATCGAGTGGGCCCACCGGACGACCAGGGCGGTCTTGCCGAGCCCGCCCGCGCCCGAGACGAGCAGCACCCGGGGCTCGTCCGACGGCGGGGTGATCGCCCGGCTCAGCACCGCCAGCTCGTCGTCGCGGCCGGTGAAGTGCCCCACGCTGGCTGGTAGCTGGTGGGGCCTCGGCTCCGCCGCCTCGACCCGAGCGTGGTCGACCTTCTCGGCCCGCGCGGGCTGGCCTTCGTTCCCGCGCAGGATGGCGGCGTGCAGGTTGCGCAGGTCGGCGCACGGGTCGCTACCCAGCTCGTCCGCGAGCCGCTCGCGCAATTCCTGATACACCCGAAGCGCGTCGGCCTGCCGGTTGCAGCGGTACAGCGCCAGCATCAGCTGGCCGACGAGCCGCTCACGCAGAGGGTGGGCGGCCACGATCGCGGTCAGCTCGGCCGCCAGCTGGGCGTGCCGGCCGAGTTTGAGATCCGCCTCAAACCGCTCCTCCAGCAGCCCGACCCGCAGCTCGTTCAGGCGGGCCCGATCGGCCTCGATGCCGGGCGCCGTGACACCGTCCAGCGGTTCTCCCCGCCACAGGGCGAGCGCCTTGTTCAGGTAGTCCGCCGTCTCGCCGGGCGACGTGGCGGCCCGAGCCTGCCGTACAAGATCGTGACACTCGGCCAGGTCGAGGGAGAGCTCGTCGGCGTCGAGCAGGTAGCCGGGGTGCCGGGTGACCAGAGCATCACCGATCTTGCGGCGGATCGACGAGACGAGACCCTGGACCCGGGATCGGGGCGAGGCCGGATGGCGGTCTCCCCATAGAGAGTCGATGATCCTCTCGGTCGAGAGGACAGTCCCCGTGGAGATGGCCAGAACTGCGAGGAGATTCCGCTCCAGTGGAGACAGCGAGACGCTGACCCCTGACATCCGGGCCTCGGTTGGCCCGAGTACGGCAACGTCCAACATACCGACCCCTATCAGTGCACGTGGCTTGAGATGCAATCACCGCGTCGTTGCGGCGCGCAACGATGTGATCGTGGTCGAACCTCGTCGAGCCGGCACCGCCGAGGGGCCGCGGGTTCGCCGCGACGTGGCGAATGAGCCAGCGCCAAGCCGGTGGTTTAGCGGCCGGGGTGGGCGAGATGTTCCGGCGCCGTGGGGTACTACGGGCCGGTGCTGCCGATCAGCACTCGTTCAGGTAGGGGTATTGGAACCTGCCGCTGTGCCGTCGGAAGTTGATGGTTTGCGCCGTCGGTCTGCGGACCGACGATGAAGATGCAGTTGACGACGTCGAATCCTTCGCGGCAATCGCGGAGCGGGGAGGTCGATCGCCGTTGGTTGACCATTTGGATGGGCGAACGGTGGTCATGGCTGTCGAGCGTGCGGTCGAGGTGTTGGCGGCGTTGGCGATGGATGTGTGGCGGCGACAGCATCGAGCCGTAGTCGCATATCGACGCCCGCGCGGCGGTGACGACACCGCGGCAGCTACCGGTTGATGTGCGCGGGTTCGCCGGCCGGGCCGACCAGTTGGCCCGGCTTGATGCCCTGGCGGCCCCGTTCGGCCCCGGTGGCGGCGATGATGAGGGGGCCACGGTGGTGATCTCCGCGATCGCCGGCACGGCCGGGGTGGGTAAGACCGCCCTGGCGGTGCACTGGGCGCATCGGGTGGCCGACCGGCCAAACCTGGCGAATATCGACACCTTAACGCATGGCTGGCCCGCGGGAGGTTGACTATTGATCTACCTGAGTCACTCAACCGTCATGCAGTAGGCCGCGTCGTAGATAGCCATGATGAAGGTCTCGAAGTTCGACCACCGCAGGGCTCGCCAGTCGATGGCCCCTTTCAAGCTCTAACCTGCCCGACCGGAAGGTGCTACGGGGCTGACGGGTCCTCCAGGCTCACGCAAAACGGGTGGCCGGCGGGGTCGGCGTAGACCCGGGATGTGTCCCCGTCGCGCAGCCGCCGGGCACCAAGGGCCAGAATCTGCCGGTCCGCATCGGACAGGTCGACCACGAAGATGTCCAGGTGAAGCTGCTGCGGGAAGGCCGGATCGGGCCATTGAGGCGGTTGGTGGTCGGCCACGCGCTGGAAGGCGATGCGGGTCCCGTCGCCTTGACCCAACGTCACCCAGTCATCGTCTTCATACCTGACCTCCCACCCGAGGAGTGCGGCGTAGAAGGACGCGAGCGCCTTGGGGTACGGGCAGTCCACGACCACCTCGTAAAGTCGGCCGATCATTGACAGGCTCCTCTGCGCGTGAGGCCGCCACTCCGGCGGACCGGATCACCATATCGAGATGCGGCGGCACCACCCGCTGAGCGGACTTCGCTGTGCCTTCCGTTGTTGACCTTTACCAGGACCCTCCGCTGATCCATTGGGCGGCGAGCACTGCTGTCGGACGGGGTTTCGTTGAGCGTGGGCTCATACGGCCGGAGCCTGCTCGACCTGGGCCGCGGTACCGGTGAGGTTGCCCTGCCGCTGAGTCCGTTCTTCGACACCGTGACCGCGATCGATATTGACCCGGCCACCGGAACCGTTCCTCGGCTGACCCGGGAGGGTCTGGTGAGCCGCTTGGCGGTCGTGGCCGCGGCATCCGGAACTCGTTCCGCGGCGGGATGCGCCCTTAGGCGCGCACGTGGAGAGCCTGCCGCCCGGTTAGTGCTAGTCGGTTCGGCGTGAATGGCGGACTTTCATCCACAGTGGATCGGTAGTCGAGGTCGCCGGGTCCGAGCTTTGTTGACGACGTGATCATCGAACTGACCCGGCTACTCGCCGACTGGCCCGCCGGCGAGCTCGGCCACGATGTCCAGGTGACCCAGGTGACGCGCGTATTCCTGCATCAGGTGGAACAGGATGCGTTCCAGCGACGCCGGCTCGGCGCCGTCCCAGCGCGGCCCCGGCCGACCCGGTGTGGTCAGGTCTTCGTGCTCGGCGACCGCGCGGGTGTGCTCGCCCTGGACGGTCAGCGCGGCCACCAGGTCTTCGGTCGGCTCGTCGTCGGCGACATACCAGCGGTCATCGCGGCGATCGCCCCAGGGCTCGTCGACCGGACGCCCCTGGAAGCCCCACTCGATCCAGCGAAGCTCGACGAAGCGCAGGTGTTTGAGTAGTTCCACGGGCGTCCAGCCGGAGGGCAGCCGGCTCGCGCGCCGCTCGGCCTCGGCCAACGCGGTGACCTTCTGCACCACCGACGCGCGGAAGTAGTCGAGGTAGCCGAGGAACACCTCGGACCGGGTCGGTGCCGGCCGGGTCGGACTGGGAAACGCCAGGCTCACCCGGCCATCATCGCAGCCGCACCGACACCGCGATCTTCGATCAGGGGGTGGTGGGGGTCGAGGAGACGGCGGCGCGAGGCGGCAGCTCCGACTGCACCCGGC
>JBLNGJ010000471.1:0-2837 GCA_050264675.1 Micromonosporaceae bacterium | reverse complement strand
GGTGTTGCCGATGAACTGGATACTCGTGCCGGTCAACGGATCCGACGAGTACGGCTTGCCGCCGGTCGAGCCACCGTAGCTACAGAACGCCGCCCCGTTGGGGTTGGCGACGAAGAAGTTGTCTTGGATGATCCAGTCGTGCGGCGGCGCGAAGTCCGGATAGCCGGTCAGGTCCGCTGAGCAGCCGCCGTCCTGCGGGGTCGGCATGAGCCAGTCACAGGCGATCGTGTTGTGGATGATCGTCGAGTACCGCTCCGCCCGGACCCCGGAGGCGTGCCACGCGGCCTCGACGTAGGTGCCGTGCACCCACGAATCCTGCAACGTGCACCGCCAGGCGCACAGCACACCCCGGTTGCCGCCGGTGACCTCGACCCTCGTGGCGATGAACAGCCGGTCGCCCAGCCCAGTCACCTGCCGGCGGCCGGCGTTGATGTACGAGTCGCTGATGGCCAGCTGCACCGTGGTGCCGGTGCCGCCGCTCGAGACCTCGACCACACCGTTGACCTGGCTGCGGGTGATGGTCACGCCAGCTGCGGCGACGGTGAGGTCGCAGCCGATCAGCTTCGCGTCGATGACCGTGCCGGGGGTGGTGATGGTGCACGGCCCGGTGTACGCGGTCAGGACGGTGCCGGCGGGCACGCCGGTGTTGTCCGGCCCGGGCCAGCCGGTCGGGGTCGGTGACGGCGTCGGCACAGCGGTAGGGCTCGGAGTTGCGCTCGGTGCCGGCGTGGTGGGCGAAGGCGCTGGCGTCGTCGGTGAAGGCGACGGCGTGGTCGCGGTCGGCCCCGGGGTCGGCGAGCCCGTGGGGGTGCTGCTGGGCGCCGTGGTCGGTGTCGACAGCAGCGCAGCGATGGCCCGCTCCACGTCGTTGATGCAGGTCCGCGCGCGGGTGCGCTGGGCGCTGGTGGTGGCCGAGTCGAGCATCACCTGGCAGGCGTCACGCTGACCGCGCAGGAACGTCAGGGTGGCCTCGGTTGTGGTCCCGTCGGCCGCCGGCGCGTAGCCCATAGCCGGGGCCATCGCGACCGCGGCGAGCATGAGCACCGCCGTGGCGAGCAGGGCGAGCGATGCGGCGGTGCGCCCTCGGGGTAAACGCAAGACCGCCGCGAATGGTGCCGCGGCGGTCTTGTCGGGCGTGGGTTGTTGGTGCCTACCCATCGCTCTCCTTTTCGGTTGCAGTCATCAACTCCAGACCGGCGTGCAGCCGGCTGGTCCTACGGTGTGCGCTCACTCATCCTCCAGATCGTCGGTGGCGTCCCGGACCCGACGGCGCATGGCGGCGTCGAAGTCCTCGTCCTCCTGGTCGCGGGACGCTGCAAGGGCGTCGTAGGCGCCGTCTTCCGGGCAGTCCCAGTCCTGCGCCCACAGGCGCGAGACGTAGGCGCGCACCTCTTCGTCGCTCAGGTCGGGCAACAGGAACGGCTCGACGACATTGGTGGCGTTCCGGAAGCCGCTCACCCGTCCTCCTTGTGTTGGCTAGCCCCAGGACCCTGCTCGGCTATCTCCATGACGTGCGCAACCCAAGCCCTGGTCGCTGCACCGATCGACGGGTGCCAACCGAGGTGCACTCGCGAGCAGGCGCAGATCGGGTTGTCGGTCTTGGCGATCGGGTCGCAGACGATCTGAAACAGTGAATGCTCGGCCAGTACCTCGGGCAGCCGTGCCCACTGCGACCGCAGCCTCCGGACCTCGGCGATCATCGAGGCAAGGACGTCGTTGTCGTGGTAGTGCGGGTCGCGCATGGTCACGATCCGCGCTCCGCCGTCAGAGCCGTCGTCATGAACTTCCGCGACGGCCGTGGTGTCCGAGCCGCCCAGCTCGCTGTAGAGCCTGAGGACATCCCAGACGCTCGTCGACTTCGCGTCGGGGTCGCCGTGCCCATGGGGATCCAAGGCTGCTTCGAGCAGCCCGAGGGTGGCGTCGTCTACCGGAAACGGCGGCAGCTGAACGGTCACTGCTGCCTCGCTCTCGCCTCGTTGGCCCGGTTGACCTCGTAGCCGTACAGGTCTGTGCATGACCGGCCGAGCCTATGTGCCTGCACGAACCGCGCCGCGCACTGTGGACAGTCGGGGCGATCGGCCAACGACCGGTAGCCACACAGGAAATGGGTGCAGTGCGTCGGGGTCACGGCTTCTCGGGAGCGTTCGGTACCGCCCAGGTGATCCCGGACGCGGCAAGCACGGTGGTGACGATGGTCTCCCACTCCCCGGCGGTGACCCCGCCCGCGCGGACGCTGAAGTACATCACCACACCGGAGGCCAGCCCAGCCATGAGCGCCTTGGCGTAGGGTGCGAGCGCCTTCATCCGGTGCCTCCCTCGATCTCCTTGACCGGCTCGCCGACGTACGCGGTCGTCCGGTACGGCTCGCGCGGCATGGTCTGTGTCGGCGGAGTCGCCCACCACAGCACCGCGGTCGTCGTGGCCATGCCGGCGGTCGCGGTGAAGCTGATCCGCGATGGCTCAGGTGACGGCTCGGCCGCCCCGATGAGCGTGCGCACCGCTACTCCACGCGCTCAGGCCAGTGCCAGGTACCGCCACGATAGGACCGGGCGGCGATCTCGGCGCCGGCATGGTCGTGACCGACATCGCCCTCGTGGTAGTCGACCTGCTGGTTGAAGAACATCCCGGTCGGGTTCATCACCGCAAGGTCGACGGTGAGCATCGGCACGCCGTTGAACGTGGCCTCGCCCGGGGCGACTGCGGTGACGATGGCGGCTCGACACTCGCTGCGGTACTCGCCGCCCGGCGTGCCGTAGCTGACGTAGTGCACGATCCTGCCGACGCTCGGCTTCACGGTGCCTCCTTCTCGTCGGTCACCGGCTCCAGCAGCCGGGCCT
>JBLNGJ010000470.1:0-3689 GCA_050264675.1 Micromonosporaceae bacterium | reverse complement strand
CTGCACGGTGACGTCCAGCGCGGTGGTCGGCTCGTCGGCGATGAGCAGGTCGGGGTTGTTCACCAGCGCCATCGCGATCATCGCCCGCTGGCGCATGCCGCCGGAGAACTGGTGCGGGTAGGCGTCGACCCGGGTGCTCGCCTGCGGGATGCCGGCCCGGTCCAGCATGTCGATCGCCCGCTGTCGGGCCTGCTTCGCGGACACGTCGTGGTGCACCCGGTAGGCCTCGATGATCTGCGCGCCGACGGTGTAGAACGGGTGCATCGAGGAGAGCGGATCTTGGAAGATCATGGCCATCCTCCGGCCGCGCAGGCGGCGCACGTCGTCGGTCGAGGCCGAGACGAGCTCGGTGCCGTCGAGCCAGATTTCCCCGGTCATGCGCGCCGAGGAGCCGCGGTGCAGCCCCATCACCGAGAGGCTGGTCACGCTCTTGCCCGATCCCGACTCCCCGACGATGCCCAGTGTCTGACCACGGTCCAGGTGGAACGAGAGCCCGTCGACCGCTCGGACCACGCCGTCGTCGGTGTGAAACTGCACCCGCAGGTCGCGTACCTCCAAAAAGGACTCTGGCGGCCGGTAGGGCCGCCCGTTGGGGAGCACGGTCAGCTTGGGCGCGTTCACGCCAGCCGGACCCGTGGGTCGACGACCGCGTACAGGATGTCCACGATCAGGTTGGCCAGGATGATGAAGAACGCGCCGAGCAGCACGACCCCCAATACCTTGGGCAGGTCGTTGTTCGTGATCGCGTCCACCGCGTACTTGCCGATGCCGGGCAGCGAATAGGTGCTCTCGGTCAGGATCGCGCCACCGAGCAGCAGGCCGAGGTCGAGCCCGAAGATGGTGAGAATGGGGGTCAGGGCCGAACGTAGGCCGTGCTTGATCACGACGGTCCGCTCGGGCAGGCCCTTGGCCCGCGCGGTGCGCACGTAGTCCTCCCCCATGGTTTCCAACATGCCGGCGCGGGTGAGCCGGGCGTACGCGGCGGCGTAGAGGAAGGCGAGCGTGATCCAGGGCAGCGTGAGGTCGTAGGCCCACGTGATCGGGTTCTCGCCGATCGGCGTGTAGCTGCCGCCGGGCGGGAACCAGCCCAACTTGTAGGCGAAGATCGAGAGCGAGAGCAGGCCGGTGAAGAAGATGGGCAACGACACGCCGGCCAGCGCGATGCCCATCGCGGCCCGGTCGAAGACGGTGCCCTTGCGCAGCGCGGAGAGCACGCCGACCGCGACGCCGACCACGAGCCAGATGATTGCCGCACCGGCGGCCAACGACAGCGTGACGCCGAGCCGGTCGATGAGGTCGGGCCAGACCGGGTTCTGCGTGATGAACGAGTAGCCGAAGCAGGGCGCCGGGCAGTGCACCACGGTCGGGCCGGTGCTGTAGTCGGCCCCGAGCACCACCGCCTTGACGAACCGGCCGTACTGCACGTACAGCGGGTCGGTGAAGCCCAGCTTGTGCGCCATCACGTCGAGCTGCGCCTGGTTCGCGGACTTGCCGACGTAACGCGAGGCGAGGTCGGCCGGGGTTGCCCCGGCCCACCGGGGCACCAGGAAGAAGATGGCGAACGTGGTGATGCTGACCACGAGCAGCAGCACGACCGCGGCGAAGAGCCGCCGGATGATGTAGGAGATCACCGCTGCACCCCCGTCGCAGCGGGTGTGTGGGGGCCAGCCGGCCGGGCCGACCGAACCCCCGCACCCCGGGTCACTTCAGGCCGAGCGCCGTGAAGTCGTAGTAGCCACCGAGGCCGTCGTTGACGAACACGTTGGTCATCGTCGGTGGTCGGTAGAGCAGCACCTTCGCCCACACGCCCGGCAGCGCCAGGGCGTTCTCCATTACCAGCTGGTCGATCTGCGGCCAGATCGCCTCCCGGGCGGCCACGTCGGTGGTCTGCAGCGCCTGGTCGAAGAGCTGGTCGACCTGGGGGATCTTGACGCCCAGGTTGGTGTTGCCGCCGGAGGCCCGGATGACCCGGCTGTCGGTGATCTGCTGCAGGAAGCCGAAGCCGTCCGGCCAGTCGGCGCCCCAGCCGTTCATCATCAGGCCCAGGCCGTTGTTCTTGGCGTAGTCCGGCTTGCCGGCGTAGAGCTTGAAGTAGTCGCCCTGCGGGTACGGCTTGATCGTGAGCTTGATGCCCACCCGCCCGAGTGACTGCTGCAGCGACTCGGCGAGCGCCTTTTCCTTATTCCGCTCGGCCCGGTAGGAGATGTTCGTGGCAAAGCCGTTGGGCTGCCCGCACGCCGTGAGCTCCTGCTTGGCCTTCGTCAGGTCGCCGTTCTTGTTCGCCTGAAAGCCGTAGAGGTCAAACTGCTTGGCCCCCGGGATGAGCGGCGGCAACAGGTTGGTGGCGATGTCGCCGCCGACCTGGCCGCCGTAGGCCCGCTGGTAGCCCTCGTGGTCCGCGGCGTACTCGACCGCCTTGCGGCAGTGGATGTTGTTCAGCGGCGCCACGTCAGAGTTGATCGACACGTACCAGAGCCGGGCCAGCGAGGCCGAGTCGGCGTTCTTGCGCAGGTTCGGGTCGGCGATCACGCGCCCCTGCGTCGCCGCCTGTACGCCCGTACCCGCGACGTCGACGTCGAGGTCACCGGCGAGGAGCCGGTTGTCGATGTCGTCGGCGTTGACGTTGAGCTGCACCGTGATCTGGTCCGGTAGGGCCTTGCGGTTGGGATCGGTCGCCGCGCTCCAGTTCTCGTTGCGAACGAGCGTGAAGTTCTTGCCGAGGTTGTTCGTGGCGAACTTGTACGGTCCGGTGGAGACCACGTGCTCCTTGTACTTGCTGCCGGTGTCTTTGGCTTGAGGCACCGGGATCGTGGCCGGCAGCATGGCGAAGTAGTCGAAGCCACCGAAGGGCACCTTGAGGTGGAAGATGATGGTCTGGTCGTCCGGCGTCTCGATCGCCTTGAGGCCGAGCTTGTCCGGGCTCGGGTCCTTGTACGGGCTGGTGTAGCCCTGCAGGTCCAGGAAGTCGTTGTAGTACGTCGGGCCGTTGGGGAACGTCTCCTTGTCCAGCGAGCGCTCCACGCCGTACTTGACGTCCTTGGAGGTGACCGGTGTGCCGTCCTCGAACTTCACGCCCGGGCGCAGCTTGTAGGTCCACGTCTTGCCGTTGTCGCTCGGCACGCCGAGGGTCTGCGCCAGGTCGGGGATCAGCTTGGTGCCCTCCGGGCCCGGCACGGTGCCGAACATGACCAGCGAGCGGCCATAGAGGCGGATGAAGTCCCACGAGTAGCCGTAGTAGGTGTCGGCCGGGTCGAGCGAGTCCCAGTCACCGGAGTTGGCAAAGCTCAGCGTGCCGCCCTTGGTATCGGACGGGTTGAACACCTTGCCGACGGCCGCGTTGAACTGGGCCGTGGACGTGGTGTTGTTGTCGCTGTTCGAGCCGCCACCGCCGCAGGCCGTTGCGACCAGGAGCAGCGCCATGCCGACGGCCGTACCCATGACGGCTGGTGTTCTTCTCATCTGCAGACACCCCTTGTCTGTCTCGTTGGCTGCACCGTCAACGCGCCCTGGGGTCGAGGGCGTCGCGGAGTCCATCACCGAGCAGGTTGAAGGCCAGCACGGTGATGAAGATGGCCAAGCCGGGGAAGATCATGAAGTGGGGGGCGATCTGATAGAAGTGCACCGCGTCGGAGAGCATGCCGCCCCAGGTCGCGGTCGGCGGGCGCACGCCGACGCCGAGGAACGAGAGG
>JBLNGJ010000469.1:0-5070 GCA_050264675.1 Micromonosporaceae bacterium | reverse complement strand
ATGAGCGACGCGCTCGACGTTACCTCCTGCTTAACCGTCCGGCCATCGATCTTCGTGACCACGTCGCCCACCTTGAGATCGGTGCGGGAGGCCGGGCTGCCGTTCTCGATTGACTCGACCTGAGCACCGCCGCTGGCCGCGTCGCTCATCCGGACGCCGAGGTAGGGGTGGCTCACCTTACCGCCGTTGATGAGCTGCTCGGTGACGGCCTTGGCCTTGTTGGCGGAGATGGCGAACCCGACGCCGATGTTCCCACTCGAACCCGACGTGGCGATCGCGCTGTTGATGCCGATCACCTGGCCGTTCGTGTCCACCAGGGCGCCGCCGGAGTTGCCCGGGTTGATCGGGGCATCGGTCTGGATCGCATCGCCGATCGTGGTGGAGCTGCCGCCCGAGCTGAACGGTCCGCGCTGGTCATCGCCGACCGTGATGGTGCGGTGCAGCGCGCTGACGATCCCGGCCGTGACCGAGCCCTGCAGGCCGAGCGGGCTACCGATGGCGAGCACCGTGTCGCCCACCTGAACGTTGTCGCTGTTGCCCCAGGTGGCGGCGGTGAGCCCGGAGGCATTCTGGACCTTGACCACGGCCAGGTCGGTACGCGGGTCGGTGCCTACGATCGTGGCGTCGACCTTCTTGCCGCTGTTGAAGGTCACGCTCACCGTGCTGCCGCGCGCCCCCGAGACCACGTGGTTGTTCGTCACGATGTAGCCGTCGGCCGACATGATCACGCCCGAGCCCTCGCCGGACTGCGTCTGGATCACCACGACCGTGGGCTGCACCCGCGCCGCGATCTGGGCCAGCGAGGAGCGGTCGACCACCGGCGCGGCCTGGCCTTGCGGCTGGGGCTGGATCGTCTGCAGCGGAGACCCGTCGTGCAGGGCGTAGCCGACGAAGCCGCCGACGCCGCCGGCGGTCAGCGCGATCGCGGCGGCCGCGACGGTGGCCACGACGCCACGGCGCACCCCGCCGCCACGGCGGTCGTTGGCCGGGGTCCACGGCGATGGCGCACCGGTCGCCGTGTTCGGTTCGCCGGACGGCAGCGGATAGTGCCCGTGCTGCGCCCACGGGCTCGGTGGTGGGTTGCTCGGGATCTGCTCCGTGGGGCGTTGGCCCGTGTCGCCGTTGCCGCCGGCGGCGGTGGGCTGGCTGCCCGTCCGGATCTCGTCGGGGTACGCCTGGTGCTCGCTCATGCCTACGAGATTGCCCGACTGGTCTGCGCCGAACCTGATATCTCGCTGGAAGTTCACTGTGAGCGCATGATCATCACCCGACCGGCGGCGCTGGTGTCAAGCGTCGGGGCTGGTGGGGCGAGGGCCGATCAGGCCGGCCAGGGGCAGGCGGACGCGGAACGTCGCACCCACGCCGGGTACGGAGTCGACCTGCACGGTCCCATCGTGCGCGGCCACGAGCGCCGCCACGATCGCCAGGCCCAGGCCCACCCCGCTGTGCCCGGGCGTGCCGGCCCGGCGTGTGCGGGCCTTATCGATGCGGTAGAAGCGCTCGAAGACCCGCTCGGCCTGCTCGGCCGTGAGCCCCGGTCCGGTGTCGCTCACCTCGATGACCGCCTGCCCATCCTCGGCGAAGAGCCGCAGGGTCACCGGGGTGCCCGGCGGAGTATGGGTCAACGCGTTGGTAACCAGGTTGCCGACCACCTGCCGGAGGCGGGCCTCGTCGCCGAGCACGGCCAAGCCCGGGGTGAGCTGGGCCTCGATCGTGCGGTCCGGATCAACCGCGTGGGCGGCCGCGGCCGCATCGCCGACGAGTTCGGCCAGAGCGACCGGTGCCTGGCGCAGCGGACGCTCCCGGTCGAGCCGGGCCAGCAGCAGCAGGTCCTCCACGAGCAGGCCCATGCGGGCCGCCTCGTCCTCGATGCGCCGCAGCACCGAGCCCGGATCGCCGGCCGCTCCCTGGCGGTAGAGCTCGGCGAAGCCGCGGATGGTGGTCAACGGCGTGCGCAGTTCGTGCGAGGCGTCGGCGACGAACTGGCGCATCCGCTCCTCCGAGCGCACCGCCCGCTCCTCGGACGAGGCACGGGCGTGAAAGGCCGTCTCGATCTGGGCGAGCATCGTGTTGAGCGCGCCGGAGAGCCGGCCCAACTCGGTGCCGGGGTCTTGTTCGGGTACGCGCTGGGTGAGGTCGCCGGCCGCGATGGCGCCGGCCGTACGCTCGATCTCGACCAGCGGGCGCAGGCTGCGCCGCACCACCCACACCCCGACCAGGCCGAGGGCGAGCAGCACGGCCAGGCCGACGAAGAGGTTCACCAGCACCAGGCGGTCGACGGCGCTTTCCACACTGGACAAGTCCTCGCCGACGGTGAGCACCCGGCCATCGTGCGACTGGGCGGCGAGGACCCGCCACTGCCGGCTGCCGTCGGCGGCGGGCACGGTGAAGTGCTCACCGGCCCGCTCCGACGCGTCGCCATAGGTGGCCCGAAGGTCGGGCAGCTGGCCCGGCTGGTAGGCGCGGGCGTCGTAGGTGACGTAGGTCGCCCGGGAGTCCTGCAGGGCGATGAAGAAGTCACTCGGCGGCAGGTAGTCGGCCCGGGTCGGCGCCCGGAAGGTCGCCGGTGGCTCGGTGTAGAAGCCCACCGCGACCGAGAGCTGCCCGTCGATACGGTTGACCAGGTAGTCGCGCAGGGCGAAGACGCTGGCCACGCCGATCAGCGTGAGCGCGAAGGCGACCAGGGCGAGCATCGCGGCGACGAGCTTCACCCGAAGCGGCACGTTCGCGGCCCACCGACTCAAGCGTGGCGGCGCCTCGGTGGCCCACCGGATCAGACGTGGCGGCGCCTCGGTGGCCCACCGGACCAGACGCGCTCGCCGCCCAGGGGACGGAGCCGGCCGAGCCTCGGTGGGCTCGACCGGCTCCGTATCCTGCGTCCGCTCGCCCCCCGCGAGCTCGGCCGGCTGGTCGGGTTCCGGCGGCAGTGCCGGTTGGGCCGGCTCGGCCGGCTCGGCCGGCGAGGCTCCGGCCATGGTGGCCGTCACTTCGGTAGCCGGAGCACGTACCCGACGCCGCGCAGGGTATGGATGAGCCTCGGCTCGACGGTGTCGATCTTCCGGCGAAGGTAGGAGATGTAGGACTCGACGATGTTGTCCTCGCCGCGGAAGTCGTACTGCCACACGTGGTCGAGGATCTGCGCCTTCGACAGCACCCGTCCGGCGTTGAGGAGCAGGTAGCGCAGCAGCTTGAACTCGGTCGGCGAGAGCGAGACGAGTGTGCCGCCCCGCCGGACCTCGTGGGTCTCCTCGTCCAGCTCGAGGTCGGCGAACGTGAGCCGCGACGTGCCGGACTGGTCGCTGCTCACCCGGCGCAGCACAGCCCGGATGCGTGCGGTCAACTCCTCCAGGCTGAACGGCTTGGTGACGTAGTCGTCGCCGCCCAGCGTCAGGCCCCGGATCTTGTCCTCGGTGGCGTCGCGGGCAGTCAGAAAGACGACCGGCGTGCGCACCCCCCCGTCCCGCATCCGCCGGATGACCTCGAACCCGTCGAGGTCGGGCAGCATCACATCCAGAACGACCAGGTCAGGTCGGGACGCCCGCGCCGCGGCGACCCCGTCGGCGCCGTTGGTCGCGGTGCTCACCTGGAACCCGGCAAAGCGCAGGCTCGCCGAAAGCAGCTCGACGATGTTCGGGTCGTCTTCCACCACGAGCAATCTCGGGCGGGCCTGCGCCCCTTCATGCCGGGCTTCGGACGACGGGATGCCCCCGGACTGCATCACGCCGTCGCGTACGCCCATGAGCCCATCCTGGGAACGCACGCTGCGCGCGACCTGAACTTTGCCTGAGAATTGACTGAGAACCACTCCTTCAGGAAAGCAGACGACGCAGCTGTTCGCGCACCGAGTCGAGCACCGTGCCGGCCACGCGGAGGTTCTCCGCCGAGGCGCGACCGGCCCGCACCAGATGTCGCACCTCGGCGAGCAGCTCGCCGGCCTTGCGCTCGAGCTCACTGGGCCCGGGCAGGTCCGGGGGTACGGGCGGCGAGCCGTGCTGCTGCCACGCACCGCGCCACTGCCGCCAATCATCGCGCCGGGGCGTCTGCGCGGCCCGGGTCGCCTGCCGCAGCTCCCGTTTCAGGTCGCGCACTGATCCGCGTACGCCTTCGGCGACCTCCTCGGCCAGGGCGGTGAGGTCGGCCACCGACGCGTGGATCTCCGACTCCAGCGACCGCAACTCGTCGGCGCGCTGGGCCAGCTCGGCCCGGCCGGCGTCAGTGATCGCGTAGTCCTTGCGGCCACCGACGGCGGTGTGCGTGATCAGGCCGTCGGCCTCCATTCGCGACAGTCGCGGGTAGATGGTGCCGGCCGAGGGCGCGTAGAGCCCCAGGAACCGGTTCTCCAGCAGGCGGATCAGCTCGTACCCGTGCTTAGGCCCCTCGGCCAGCAGCTTGAGCAGGTAGAGGCGCAGGCGGCCGTGACTGAAGACGGCGCTCACGGCGACGGCTCACCCCCGTTCGCGTCGTCGGGCTCGGCCATCGGCCGGGCCAGCAGGTTCACGCTGCCGGAGATGGCATGGGCGTGCAGCGCCCCCGAGCCGCCGCCGAGCAGGCCGGTGGCCGAGCGTAAACCCGGTGACCCGCTCGGCCGCACCTCCGGGAAGGCGCTGGTGATGCGACCACTGACCGCGCTGAGGTTGACGCCGAGGTCGGCATCGACCGGCACCCGGACGGTGATCTCGCCCGACGTGGTGTCGAGCCGGATGTCGTTGGCCCGCGGGTTGTCCAGGTCGCAGGTGATGGCGCCGGAGACGGTTCGGGCGAAGATGCGCTGGGCCGAGGAGTCGGCCAGGGTGATCTCACCGGAGACGGTCTCCACGGTCAGGTCGCCACCCTGCCCCACGCCGAGCGCCTCGATGGCGCCGGAGACGGTCTTCGCCCGGACCGGCCCGTCCAGGCCCATCAACGTGATCGAGCCGCTGGTGACATCGACGGTGACCCCGCCGCGCAGGCCGGACGCGATCACCGAACCGGAGACCACGCCGAGGCTCGCCGCCGCCGGCCGGGGCACCGCGACCGAGACGTCCACCGAGTAGCTGCGCCGCCCCTTGAACATCCACCAGAACGGGCCGG
>JBLNGJ010000468.1:0-5350 GCA_050264675.1 Micromonosporaceae bacterium | reverse complement strand
CCGGGATTGTGCGGGCGGGGGCGGTCAGCTCGGCGTCAGCGCCACCTTCAACGCACCGGTCTGTGCCGCGTCGGCGAAGACGTCGTATGCCCGCATGAAGTCGTCGAACCGGAATCGGTGGGTGACCATGTCACCCACGTTCAGCTGCCCGGCCCCGAGCATCGTCAGCAGGGTCGGCGTCGAGTGCGTGTCGACGAGGCCGGTCGTGATGGTGACGTTGCGGATCCAGAGCTCTTCCAGGTGCAGCGTCGCCGGCTGGCCGTGCACACCAACGTTGGCGATGTGACCACCGGGGCGCACCAGGCTGGTGCACAGCTCGAAGGTCTCCGGTACACCGACCGCCTCGATCGCGACGTCGGCACCCAGGCCATGCGTGACCGCCCGGATGACCTCAAGCGGGTCGCCGTCCGGTGTCACGGTGATGTCGGCGCCGAGGCGTTTGGCCGCCTCAAGGCGGCGGGCCACCTTGTCGACGACGACGATGTGGCTCGGCGAGTACAGGCGTGCGGTCAGCACCGCGGCCAAGCCGATCGGCCCGGCCCCGACGATGGCGACTGTGTCACCTGGGCGGACCTGGCCGTTGAGGACGCCAACCTCGTACGCCGTGGGCAGGATGTCGGCGAGCATGACCGCAGCCTCGTCCGGCACGTTGTGCGGCAGCCGGTACGTCGACAGGTCGGCGAAGGGTAGCCGGGCGTACTGGGCCTGCACGCCATCGACCCGGTGACCGAGGATCCAGCCACCGCCACCGAGACACTGGCCGTAGCTGCCCTGCCGGCAGTACCGGCACGTGCCACACGCAGAGATGCACGAGGCGAGCACCTTGTCGCCAGCGGCCAGCCCGCTCACAGCGCGCCCCACGTCGACAACCGTGCCGACGGCCTCGTGGCCGAGAATCCGGCCCGGCTCGACGGTCGGCACGTCGCCCTTGAGGATATGCAGATCGGTCCCACAGATGGTGACAGCATCGACCCGGATGATCACATCGCGGGGATCCTCGATCACCGGATCGGGAACATCGGTCCAGGCCCTCAGCCCGGATCCACCGAATACGAGTGCCTTCATCGTGTGCCCCTCCCGGACGCGTTGCCTACACACCAATCCGACGCGCCACGCGGCAGGGACGGACCCGGGAGAGCGGACCCAGCACCAGCCTACGCCGCCGCGAGACTTGCATAACCCGCACCTCGGATCCTGCTCATCAATCCGAATGCCGGTCCTTCTCCTCGCCGTCCTCGTCCTCCGTGGGCTCGTCGCGAAGATCATGAGCCTCGGCGTAGGCGAGCCCGGACAGGTAGGTCCGGATCGCGTCTTCATGATGCGACGGCCGTTCCGGGTGAGTCTGTTGATCATGCCGTGCCTCGCGGCCGGCGCTCTGACTGTCCTTCAATGTAGTCATGATGATCACCGTCCTCCATCCCTCCCGGCCCGCCCGTCATGGTCGCTCATTCGTACTCATGCTCAAGCTTCGGCCGGTCGAAGCCAGCCCGAGTAGGGCCGAAGGTCCCGCGCCGCCCTGGGGCCTGCGCCCCTGCCCGGTGCCCGACTCTCCTTCTACGGTGAGAGCAAGAGGGAGCTGGTAGGTGAGACGACTTCTGGGTGGTGGGACCGCCGGCACGAGCGCCGCCTCCTCCACAAGGACGTCGGGCTTGTCACGGGTGAGGTGGCACCGCTGGAGTTCGCCTTCCTGGCGGACGCCCAGTTCTGCAGACTCGGCCTCCGCTGGCGCTGGTGTCCTACGAGCGGGAGGTCCCGTTCGACATCCTGGTCACCGCGCGGCGGACTCCATCGAGGAGACCGAGGGCGCACAACTGCTGTTCATCTGAGGAGGGTCGACATGGCCCGGGTAGGGCTCACCGATGTGAGCAAGGTGTTCCCCGGCGGCACCGTCGCCGTGGACGCACTCACAACTCTATGACGCGCCATGCAACGTGTTCGTGGCCGGGTTCATCGGCCATGAACCTCGCCGAGACCTCGGAGGCGATCCCCGTCGACCCAGCGGCCCCGGACGTGGTGGCGGTGCCCGCGTTGGCGGTGGCGGCCACGTCGCCGATGACGAAGCCCCGCTGACAGTCCCCACGATCTCCGCACCACATCGGCCGGCACGATCGCCACCCGGCGTTCGTCGGCGGCACCCTCTCGCAGGGTCAGCGTCGTCGTGGGCAACCCCTTCTCCTCCGCTCGGATCAACCGCTCACGGCGTCCCGGAGGTGCGCCACGGCGTGCGAGGCAAAAGTCCCGGTGGGGCGAGCCCTTGCGCCCTCCCGGAACCGACCGGGCTCCGTCCACGCTGAATCTGACGACCCCGCACCCGGAAGGGGGCCGATCATGGCCACACGGGCATCGCTTGATCAGCTTGGTCTGAGTACGGGCAAGAAGGCGCGGCTGTTCCGGATCCTGCATCAGCACGGGCTCGGCAATGGCACGGCCATCTTCCTGCCGTACGACCAGGGACTGGAGCACGGACCGCGGAACTTCTTCGCCAACCGGGCCGCGAGCGACCCGCGCTACATCGTCCATCTCGCGGTCGAGGGTGGATTCAACGGCATCGCGCTGCAGATCGGGCTCGCCGAAAAGTTCTACTGGGACTACGCCGGCGAAGTGCCGCTGATCCTCAAGCTGAACGGCAAGACGGAGATCCCATCCGACGCCGAGGCGTTGTCGCCCCTGCACGCGACGGTGGCCGACGCCGTCCGCCTCGGCGCAGACGCCGTCGGATACACCCTCTACGTCGGCACGCCGGCCCAGGAGGCCGACTTCGAGCAGCTGCGACGGGTCCGGGCCGACGCCCACGAACTGGGCATGCCGCTGGTCGTCTGGGCATATCCGCGCGGCTCGGCGATCGACGCCAAGGGCGGGAAGGAGTCCTTCTACGCGGTCGACTACGCCGCTCGTACGGCGAGCGAACTCGGCGCCGACATCGTCAAAGTCAACTTCCCGCACCCGGAGAAACGGACGGGTGTGCCGGCCGCCTATGACGCGCCGTTCACGTCCCAGCAGGCCGTTGACGCCGTCGTCCGGTCCGCGAACCGGACTCTCGTGCTCATCTCCGGCGGCGAGAAGGCCGGCGACGAGGCGATGCTCGACAAGGCCCGCGAGTCGATGGAGGCGGGCGCCACCGGGCTCATCTTCGGCCGGAACGTGTGGCAGCGCGAGCACGATGAGTCCCTGCGCTTCGTCGGCCGACTTCGCGACATCCTGGCCAAGTACCCGAGCATGGGAAGTCAGCGATGAGGAGCCTGCGGCGATGGACTGTCGAGGTCTATGTCGGCGAGGACGACGGCCGTACCTACGCCGAGGCCGCCCTGCGCGATGACATCGGCAACCAGATTCTCGGCACCGGCCGGGCGATCCTGAACCCGGCCGACCCGGACGTGCCCGCGATCGGCGACGAGATCGCCGTCGCCCGGGCCCTCACCGACCTCGGCCACCAGCTGCTGCACACAGCCGCCGTTGACCTGCAGGCCGTCACCCACGAACCGGTCACCCTCAGCCAGTGAAGCCTCGTCGGCCCCACAGGTGCCGCGACGACCAACGCGGCGCCGATCGTGAGCGGGTTGGCACCGTCACCTCGGCCCTAGGCCGGTGGCTGGCTCTTCGCGCGAGCCTTGATGAGGGCGCGGATGACGAGTAGCGCGGTGACCGCGACGATCTGCGCGCCGATGATCACCTTGTTGATGTCGATCACGGGCCGCCAGTCAACCTTGCCGTCCTTGACCACAAAGACGCCCAGCGCCTTGGCGGACACGCCCATGCCCCCGCCGCTCCCCCGGGCCTCGTGACCATCCTCAGCGGGCGCGTTGCCGCTTCCACCTCCGCCGCCACCGCTCACCTTCGCGACCGGCAGCACCGTCAGTCCGTCCTGGGTGATCGGATGGCCGAACACCCTGTCGGTGCTGACGCTGTCCACGACGCCGCGGACGGTCTCCAGCACCGGCGTGCCGTTCCTTGTTGCCTGTGTCATGCCCATCAGCTCCTTCACGGGTCCTGTGCGGTCGCCGGCGCATCGCGCACGACCCGCACCGGCCCCCATGGGCCACGCTAGGCCGGGGCGGCAAGCGTCGACACGGTCCAAAGCCCCTGTGGCGAGGGCACTGTAGCCGGAGCATCGGCCGCCGCGGGAGGCAGGATCGAGACGAACGGCGGGGTGTGAGGGACCTTGGCCCCTGCGGGCCCGCGCCGGCGAGGGTGCATTCTCAGGGTGCGGCGCCCGCCGGGTGGCGATGGCCCGCGGAGGACGGAACCGGAGGCGGATGACGCGACGGGCGCCGCCAGACCCACCGTCGTCAGGACGGGCATCTCCTTCGCGGACCGATCGAGGCCACCCGGCGGGCGCCGCACAGCGCGGGAGGTGAGCGATGGGCGGCGTGACCGTGGATACCGGCACCCGAGCCGCCCGGACACGGACCGCCTTCGCCGAACTGGGCTCCTCGCCACGCGGTCTCACATCGGTGGAGGCCGCGGCCCGGCGCTCAACGTACGGCCGGAACGAGCTGCCGCGGCCGCGCCCGCGCCGCCTGTGGCGGCGATTCCTCGCCCAGTTCACCGACTTGTTCGCGGTCGTGCTGCTGGCGTCGGCCGGCATCACGTCGCTCGCCTACCTGCTGTCCTCGCCGCGCGACGAGGGCAACCTGCAACTCACGGTCGCCATCCTCGCCGTCGTCGTGCTCAACGCGGCGATCGGCTTCGGGCAGGAGTACTCCGCCGAACGCACGGCCGAGGCGCTGCGCGCCATGGTTCCGCACGTCTGCCGGGTCGTGCGCAACGGCGAGCGCATCGAGGTACCGGTTGAAGACGTGGTGCCCGGCGACCTCATCGTGCTGGAGGCGGGGGACGCGGTGCCCGCCGACGCGACGGTCGTAGAGGCGCACGACCTGCGGGTGAACAACGCCGCCCTCACCGGCGAGAGCGCGCCGGCGGCCCGGGGCGCCCATCGGCCCGCCCCCGCGCTATCCCGGCTGCACCCCCCCAACACCGTCCTCATGGGAACGACGGTGGCGGCGGGCGCGGGCAAGGCCGTGGTCGTCGCCACCGGCGCGACCACCGAGTTCGGCCGCATCTGCCAGCTGGCCCAGGATGCCCCGGAGTCGCGCACTCCGTTGCAGTTGCAGGTCGCGTCGATGGCCCGGCGGGTTTCCGCGGTGGCGTTGAGCGTCGGTGCCGCCATGTTCATCATCCGGGCCCCGTCGGACGCGCCACTGCTGAGCTCGTTCGTCTTCGCCCTCGGGGTGATGGTCGCTCTCGTGCCGGAGGGCCTGCCCGCCACGCTCTCGGTCTCCCTCGCCATCGGAGTACGCCGGATGGCGCAACGCCGGGCGCTCGTCAAGCGGCTGCTCGCGGTCGAGGCGCT
>JBLNGJ010000467.1:0-6700 GCA_050264675.1 Micromonosporaceae bacterium | reverse complement strand
ATCTCCACGTCGTAGATGTAGGCCAGCAGGAGCGAGAGCACAATCTGGATCAACACCACGATGACGATCACCGCGACCAGGCGTCCGATGTTGGGCAGCTCTGGCTCGATCGGCGCGAACGGGTCGGTGTTCGTGCGCACCACGTCGGCGCCCGCGTCGAGGAAGTGCACGAACATCACCAGAAATGCCGGCACGAACACCAGGGCGGTCACCCCGCCGAGGATCATCATGTCGATCAATCGGGCCAGCAGCCGGTCGCTGAACTCGGCCAGCGGCGCTCCGTTCGGCGCCAGGGCCGGCGGTGGGGCGTAGCCGGGTGGCGCGGTGCCCGGCTGTCCGACGAACGGCGGAGCCGATCCAGGCCGGGTCGGCGGCACGGTCGGTGGCGCGGTGGGGGGCACGCCCACCGTCGGCGGCTGCGGGGCGGTCACGAACTAATAGTGCTACAGGTTCCCACGACGCTCTTGCTCGCGTTCGATCGCCTCGAAGAGCGCCTTGAAGTTGCCCTTGCCGAACCCGAGTGAGCCGTGCCGTTCGATCAGCTCGAAGAAGAACGTGGGCCGGTCCTGCATGGGCCGGGTGAAGATCTGCAGCAGGTAACCGTCCTCGTCCCGATCGACCAAGATCTTGCGGGCCTTCAGCTCTTCGATCGGTACGCGCACGTGCCCGATGCGGGCCCGCAGCGCCGGATCGTCGTAGTAGGAGTCCGGGGTGTCGAGGAAATCGACGCCAGCCGCCCGCATCGCGTCCACCGAGGCGAGGATGTCGCCGGTGGCCAGCGCGATGTGCTGCGCGCCGGGGCCGCCGTAGAACTCGAGGAACTCGTCGATCTGGGACTTACGCCGCCCGACCGCCGGCTCGTTGAGCGGGAACTTGACCTTATGGTTGCCGCTGGCCACCACCTTGGACATGAGCGCTGAGTACTCGGTGGCGATGTCGTCGCCGATGAACTCGGCCAGGTTGGTGAAGCCCATGACGCGGTGGTAGAAGTCCACCCAGGTGTCCATGTGACCAAGCTCGACGTTGCCGACGACGTGGTCGACGGCCTGGAAGAAGCGCTTGGGTTCGCGCCCGGCCGCGATCGCGACGCTGCGGTCGACCATGGGGGTTCGGGTGACGAAGCCGGGCAGGAACGGGCCGTGGTAGTGGGAGCGGTCCAACAGGGTGTGCGCCGTGTCGCCGTAGGTGGCGATGCTCGCCATCCGGACCGTGCCGTGCTCATCGGTCTCGTCGTGCGGTTCGGCCAGGCCGGTCGCGCCCTGCCGCAGCGCGTGGGCGTAGGCCGCGTCCACATCGGGCACCTCGAGCGCGATGTCGTAGACGCCGTCGCCGTGCTCGGCATGGCGGCGTCCGCCGGCGGTGCCGCTACGCACCGTGCCGGAGATGCAGAACCGGGCCCGGCCGGAGGTCAGCACGTACTCGGCGTACTCCGGTGACCCGGTCTCCGGGCCGCGGTAGGCCACGCAGGTCATCCCGAACGCGGTCGAGTAGTAGTGCGCGGCCTGCTTGGCGTTGCCCACCATGAAACCGATGTAGTCGATGCCGTGCACTGGGAATGGGTCGTGCGAGGAGTCGTGGGGCACGGCCCCCACGAGCTGGTCGATCCGCTCGTCGGTCATCGCGTCGGTTGCGGTGACTGAGTCGATCGTGTGCGTCATGATCATTCCCTCCGGCGGTGCCCCTCGATCGTGAGCATCTCCTGGATTGCTGGCGCTGGACAACACCTAGCCAATCACGTGCGCAATGTGTACGCAGTGGTAGCCGCGGTGGCGTATTCGTTTGGCAATCTGTTCAGCCGCCGACCGATCTGCGGCAATTGCCGGCGCAGCCTTCAAAGGCGCCGCAACCTGGGCAAAAGACCCCAGGCCCGCCCGACTCGGCCCCGCCCTGGCCCGACACGGTCCCGCTCGCCGTTACCCGTCCGTGACGCTGGTCGACCAAAGCTGACTGGCTCGGTGGGCCATTCCCTTGCAGGATGGGCAACGGCCAGGGGAGCGGCCCAGGGGAGTGGATGGACGTCGGCGAGTTCTTCCTGGCGAGTCGGCATCAGGTGTACCGCGCCGTACTCGCCGTCGTGGGCGACGACGCGCTCGCCACTGAGGCGGTCGTTCAGGCGTACGCGATGGCGCTCGAGGAGTGGCGGGACGCCGGGCCTGATGCCGACGCGCCCGACGCTGCTGACCGGCCGGATACGGTCGACGAGCCTGATGCCGACGACGAGGCTGATGGCGACGACGAGGCTGATGCCGACGAGCCCGAGGCGGCGGAACCCGACCGGCTGGTGTGGGTGTTGCGGCGGGCGCTCGGCATCGGCCCGCGTATGCGGCGCCGCTCGGCCGACGCCGGCGACGCGGCCGACCAACCCCTGCGGCGATCCCTTCGCCGGCTGCACCGCCGGCCCCGCCTCGCGGTGGCGCTGCGGCTGCTGGCTGGGGCCACCGAGGCCCAGGCGGCCGCGGTGCTGGGCCGCTCGCCGGCCGATGTGGCTACCGATCTCGCCGCTGGCCTGGGCGAGCTGCGCCAGGAGCTCGCGCCCGGCGCGTCGGCCGGCCCGGACCCGGCCGACGCCTGGCACAGCGTCGACGCGCTCGACGCCTCCTACGAGTTCGGCGTCCCGCACGCTTCGTGGGTGCGGCCCCGGCCGACCCGGCCGGTGCTCTCCGACGCCGCGGTCAGCGAGCGGGTGCGCGCCGCGTTCGCCGAGGCCGAGCTGGCGGTGGAGTACGCGGAGATCGAGCGTCGGGCCCGCCCGCCCCGGCCACGCGGAGGCTGGCGGGCGGCCGGGCGCGGCCTGCGCCGCCGGGTCGCCGGCTTGCCCCGGCCCGCCTGGCTTGGGCCGTCCGTGGTCTGGCCGGTCGCGGCCGTGTTCGCCGCCGTGGTCGCCCTCGCGCTGCTCAGCGGTCTGGGCCGGTTCCTCGGCCTGCCGTTCCTGGCCCCGGGCACGTGGAGTGACCGGGCGTTCGCCGAGGCGTGCCGCGACAAGTGGACCAGCCTCGCCCCCGGGGCGAGCCGCGGCGTACCGGCGGCGCTGCCGCCACCGCGCTTTGCCTTCCGCGACGACGAGCTCGGCCTGCGCCTCTACGCCGACCACCAGATGCTCTTCGCCTGCAGCCGGGACGAGTCCGGGCAGGCCCGCGGATCGGTCAGCGGCAGCCCGAGCGGCGCGTCGTACCTGCCGGTTGGCGACGCCGCGGTGGGCTACCTGGCCGTGCTCGACCTCGGCGGCGGCCCGGAGTACTACCTGGGCCGGCTGCCAGCCGGCGCGACTCAGGTGGTGGTCAGCACCACGGCCGGCACCGAGCTGACGGCGGCCGTGGACGGCGACCTCTTCGCCTTCTGGCTGCCCGCGGGCGGGCTCGCCGGGGCGCAGGTGCGGGTCTACGACGGGCCGCGCGAGATCGCGGCCGGCCCGCCGACCGTGCTGCGGGGCGGCTACCCCGAGTCGGCGTTCGGGCAGGCCTGCGAGGCGCGGGTGCTCGACCGGCTGGCCCGAGCCGAGGAGCTGACCCCGGCCCTGCGGCACACCGTGCCGCCGGTGCGGTTCCATTGGCGGGAAGGGGATTGGACGCTCTGGTTCTACGCCAGCGACCGCGTCCTGCTCGAATGCGAGCTGCGCCCGGACGGTGTGGTGAGCGTCACCGGCGACTGGTTCCGCGACCCGACCATGAGCTGGCCGTCCCGGCCCCCGCTGGACTACGAGTCGACCACCGGCGAGCTGGGTTGGGCGTACGGGCGCGCGCCCGAGAACACCGAGCACATCGAGGTCGGGCTGGCCGACGGTCGGGTGGTGCTCGCCCAGGTGAGCGGCGGGTTCTTCGCCGCCGCCTGGTTCAACCCGGTCGACGAGACCAACGGGCTCGCGGTCATCACCGCGTACACCGATGACACCATCCTCACCCGACCGGCCGGCGGCACGGTGACCAGCCGTCCCCGCTGACGCCCGGGCGGACGGAAGATCCGGGATGATGCGCCTCATGGGCGAGATGAGCTCACCCCCGGGCCCCGTCGACGACCTGGACGCGCGCCTGATCGCGTTGCTGCACCGGGAGCCGCGGATCGGCGTGCTCGAGTGCTCCCGCCGGTTGCGGGTGGCGCGCGGCACGGTGCAGGCCCGGCTGGAGAAGCTGAGCAGCCGGGGAGTGATCCGCGGCTTCGGGCCGGAGATCTCACCGGCCGCCCTCGGCTTCGGGGTGACCGCGTTCGTCACCCTGGAGATCCGCCAGCGCCACGGCCACGACCCGGTCGCGGCCCACCTGGCCGAGATCCCTGAGGTTCTCGAGGCGCACACGATCACCGGCTCCGGCGACCTCATGTGCCGGATCGTCGCCCGCTCCAACGCCGATCTGCAGCGGGTCATCGACGTGGTCGTGGCCCACGACGGGATCGTGCGCGCGTCCACGATCATCGCGCTCGCCGAACAGATCGCGTACCGCACGCTGCCGCTTGTCCGCTCGGCCGTCACGGACGTTTAGCCGCCGTCACCGGTCGTGCGCGACCGGCGCCGGCGGCCGGGCGGAGGAGGCAAAGTCACGTATTGCCTCGACACGCGCGGATCGGGCGGTGTTCGGGTGGCGCAGCCGATCTCGCTACGGTGGCCCCCATGGCCGGGAAGGCCGTCGGACGGTTCGAGGCCACGATCGGCGTCATCGGCATCCTGGCGCTCATCGTGACGCTGGCGATGACCACCGGGTGGAACCCCGGCACCTCCTTCATGGGCTGGCTCGACCGGGTCACCCGCGTCTCCGATCCGCCGCCGACCTGGCAGCTGCGCCTGGGTGGGCGGCCCACCTCGGCCGGCTTCACCAACAGTGCTCAAGTGATCGTGACCTCACCCGGCTTGGTCGAGGCGCACCGGCTCGACAACGGTGGCCTGATCTGGCGCCACAAGGCGCCGTGGGGCACGGCCGCCGGCGACGTGGCCGTGATGGGTCGCGGCGGGCGGGGGTACGCGGTCGTCGACCCGGCCTCCGGCGCGATCATCTGGGAGGAGACGCAGGCCGGCGCGGTGTGGGCGTACACCGACCTTCTGCTCGACCTCACCTGTCCGAACGCGTCCGGATGCACGCTGCGCGCCCGCGGGCACCGCGGCAACGGCGATGTGGTCTGGTCGGTGCCGCTGCCCGGCAACGGCCGTAAGGTGTCCGGCCTCAACCCGGACCTGCTCGACACCCGTAACCCGGCCGGCTGGGCGGCGCCGGCGGTGTCCGGGTCACCGGGCCCGGCTCCGAGCGTGATCGCGCTCGCCATCGACGGACGCCCGATGGTGGTGGACCTCGTCGAAGGGCGCCTGGTCCGCCAGCTTGACCCGCCCGGCCAGCTCGCCCGGGTCAGCGTCGCGGCCGGCCGGCTGGTGCTGACCCGCTCGTTGCGCGGTGGCGACGGATGCCGGTTCGAGGTCGAGGGCACCGATTACCAGACCGGGACGAGCGTGTGGCGCCACGAGGGCTACAACCTCGACACCGCCGACCAGATCGGCTGCGAGCAACGCCGCGAGCCGTTGGGCAGCGGTGGGCTGCTCAGCGCCGTACGCGGCGATAACCATCCGGTGCTGCTCGACGCCGCGGACGGCTCGGAGCGGTGGACCGGCGAGGTCGGCGAGAAGGTGCTCGCCACCGACGGGGCGCTCGCTGTGATCGAGAGTGCGGACCGGCAGAACGTGCGCATCATCGACCTGCTCGACAGCGGCCGGCAGGCGTGGACCGCCCGCCTCGGGGAGAACCCCGAGGCCGCCGTCACGCCGACCGCCGTCCTCGTGCACGACCGGACGAAGAACCGGCTGATCGTGCTGAGCCGGGCCGGCACCGTGCTGCACAACCTGAAGAGCGATGCCAACCTCATCGGCTACGGACCCGACGGCATCGTGCTCACCAGCGGACGCTCGATCGGCGTGATCCGCTTCACCTCGGTCTGACCGCCGGGCGGGTGCGCGTAGCCGGCGGATCGCCAGGGGGGCAGGATGGGTCCGTGAGCGAACAGGACACGACGGGGTACCGGGTCGAGCGCGACACGATGGGCGAGGTGCTCGTGCCGGTCGACGCGCTGTGGCGGGCCCAGACCCAGCGGGCCGTGGAGAACTTTCCGGTCTCCGGCCGCGGCCTGGAGCCAGCCCACATCCGGGCGCTGGGCCGGCTGAAAGCAGCCGCGGCGGTGGTCAATGCCGACCTCGGCGTGCTCGAGCCCGACCTGGCCAAGGCGATCGCGGCGGCGGCGACCGAGGTGGCCGAGGGCCGCCACGACGACCAGTTCCCGATCGACACGTTCCAGACCGGCTCGGGCACGTCGTCGAACATGAACGCCAACGAGGTGATCGCGAGCCTGGCCGGCGAGGGCGTGCACCCCAACGACCACGTGAACCTCGGCCAGTCGTCGAACGACGTCTTCCCGTCGGCCGTGCACCTGGCGGCGCTCGGCGAGCTGACGAGCGACCTGCTGCCCGCGCTCGACCGCCTCGCATCCTCGCTCGAGGCGAAGGCGAAGGAGTTCGACGACGTGGTGAAGTCCGGGCGCACCCACCTCATGGACGCGGTGCCCGTGACACTCGGCCAGGAGTTCGGCGGCTACGCGGCGCAGATCCGGCTCGGCGCCCGCCGCGTGCGCAACGCGCTGCCCCAGGTGGCCCAGATCCCGCTCGGCGGCACCGCCACCGGCACCGGCCTCAACACGCACCCGGACTTCGCGCAGGGCGTGCGCGACCGCCTGC
>JBLNGJ010000466.1:0-5023 GCA_050264675.1 Micromonosporaceae bacterium | reverse complement strand
TGCGCATGCGCCGGCCCGACGAGCCGCCGCTGCGCGGGGCCGTCTCGATCGGCTCGAATCCGACCTTCTCCGGACGGGAGCGACGGGTCGAGGCGTACGCGCTCGATTTCGACGCCGACCTCTACGGCGAGCGGGTCGGGTTGGACTTCGTCAGCCGGCTGCGGGAAATGCGCCGCTATGACGGTGCCGAGCCGCTGATCGCCCAGATCAAACAGGACGTGGCCGACGCCCGCCGCGCGCTCACCTGACCCGCCGGGGTGAAAGCACGGGCACCGTATACAACACGGAAGCGCTAATACGGTGCCCTTCCTAACCGAGGGAGGGGGCGGGAGGGGCGGGTGTAGGAGGGTGGTTCTGAGCGATCTGTTACGGTGATGCCACGTCGGGGTCACCGGCGAGGTCTCGCGTGCCTGCTCGACGCCGCGGGTGCGAGGCCTGACAACCCGGACAGTTAGGGAGAACATGGCGCTCGACCAGGCCACCAAGGCCCAGATCATCAGCGAGTTCGGCAGCGGCGAGGGTGACACCGGCTCGCCGGAGGTGCAGATCGCGATGCTCACGCGTCGCATCAACCAGCTCACCGAACACCTGAAGATCCACAAGCACGACCACCACAGCCGCCGCGGCCTGCTGATCCTTGTCGGACAGTGCCGCCGGCTGCTGGCGTACCTCGCCAAGAAAGACATCCAGCGCCGCCGGGCCATCGCGGAACGACTCGGCCTGCGGCGATGACACGGTTCGGGGGAGTGGTCCGGTTCCGGCCACTCCCCCGAACGCAATGCGACACTGGCCAAAGGTTCTCGACGCTTGCCAGACAGACTCGACGCTCGCCAGAGAGACCAGGCCAAGTTGCCAGAGACAACGACCCGGTATGCCGGGCCGGGGAGCCGGTCGGTGATCTATCCACCGATACGTAGTCGGTCCTCGGTAGTGGCCCACGGGACGCGCCACTCGCGCAGACCCGTGGACTTCGATCGAAGACCGGCCGCAACAGCTCCCCACGGCGTACCCCGAACCAGGGAGTTCTTGCCAACATGACCGAGCAGACCACTCTCGGCACCCAACACAGCACGGCGGTCATCGACAACGGGGCCCGTGGCACCCGCGAGATCGTCTTCTCTACCGGCCGGCTGGCCCGCCAAGCAGCCGGCTCAGCCTTGGTGCAGCTCGGCGACACCGTGGTGCTCTCCGCCACGACCGCCAGCCGGCAACCCAAGGAGCAGTTTGACTTCTTCCCGCTCACCGTCGACGTCGAGGAGCGGATGTACGCCGCCGGGCGCATTCCCGGCTCGTTCTTCCGGCGTGAGGGCCGGCCGAGCGAGGACGCGATCCTCACCTGTCGCCTCACCGACCGGCCGCTGCGACCCAGCTTCGTCAAGGGGCTGCGCAACGAGATCCAGGTCGTGGCGACGGTGCTCGCGCTCGACCCGGCCCACCCCTACGACGTCGTCGCGATCAACGCCGCTTCGATCTCGACCAAGCTCGCGGGGCTGCCGTTCTCCGGGCCGATCGGGGCGACCCGGATGGCCCATGTGGACGGTGTCTGGGTTGCCTTCCCGACGCACGAGGAGATGGCGCGGGCCACCTTCGACATGGTCGTGGCCGGTCGGGCGCTGCCCGACGGCGACGTCGCGATCATGATGGTCGAGGCCGAGGCCACCGAACACGTGCTGCGCCTCATCGCCGAGGGTTCGCCGCGGCCGACCGAAGAGGTCGTCGCCGGGGGCCTGGAAGCGGCCAAGCCGGCCATCCGGGAACTGTGCCGGGCACAGGACGAGCTGGCCGCCGTCGCGGCCAAGCCGGTCGGTGAGTTCCCGATCTTCCTCGAGTACGAGGCCGACGCCTACGAGGCGGTCGAGCAGCTCGTGCGCGACGAGGTCGCCGAGGCGCTGCGGATCGCGCCGAAGGCGGAGCGGGAAGAGGCCCTCGATCTGATCAAGGACCGGGCGTACGAGCAACTGGCCGCGCGGTTCGACGGCCGGGAGAAGGAGATCGGCGCCGCCTTCCGTTCGGTGACCAAGAAGGAGGTGCGCGCCCGGGTGCTGCGCGACCAGGTGCGCATCGACGGGCGGGGTCCGCGGGACATCCGGCCGCTCACCGCCGAGGTGATGGTGCTGCCGCGGGTGCACGGCTCCGCGCTCTTCGAACGCGGCGAGACCCAGATCCTCGGCGTGACCACGCTCAACATGCTGCGCATGGAGCAGTCTCTGGACACCCTCTCGCCGCAGAAGTCCAAGCGCTACATGCACAACTACAACTTCCCGCCGTACTCCACCGGCGAGACCGGCCGGGTCGGTGCGCCCAAGCGGCGCGAGATCGGCCACGGCGCCCTCGCCGAGCGGGCGCTGATCCCGGTGCTGCCGGGGCGGGAGGAGTTCCCGTACGCGATCCGTCAGGTCTCCGAGGCGATCGGTTCCAACGGGTCGACCTCGATGGGTTCGGTCTGTGCCTCGACCATGTCGCTGCTCGCCGCCGGTGTGCCGCTCAAGGCCCCGGTCGCCGGCATCGCCATGGGCCTGATCTCCGACGAGGTGGACGGTAAGACCAGCTACGTCTCGCTCACCGACATCCTCGGTGCCGAGGACGCCTTCGGCGACATGGACTTCAAGGTCGCCGGCACCCGTGACTTCGTGACCGCGCTGCAGCTGGACACGAAGCTCGACGGCATTCCGTCCGACGTGCTCGCCGCGGCGCTGCAGCAGGCGCACGAGGCGCGGCAGACGATCCTCGACGTGATGGCCGAGGCGATCGAGTCGCCGGCCGGCATGTCGCAGTACGCGCCGCGGGTCACCACGATCAAGATCCCGGTCGACAAGATCGGCATGGTGATCGGCCCCAAGGGGCAGACCATCAACGCGATCCAGGACGAGACCGGGGCCGAGATCACCATCGAGGACGACGGGACGATCTACGTCGGCGCGACCGACGGTCCGAGCGCCCAGGCGGCGATCGACCGGATCAACGGCATCGCCAACCCGACCATGCCCAAGGTCGGCGACCGGTTCCTGGGCACCGTGGTGAAGACGGCCGCGTTCGGCGCGTTCGTGGCCCTCGTGCCCGGCCGGGACGGCCTGCTGCACATCAGCAAGGTCGGCGACGGCAAGCGGGTGGAGCGGGTCGAGGACTTCCTCAACGTCGGCGACAAGGTCGAGGTCGAGATCGCCGAGATCGACGCCCGCGGCAAGATCTATCTGGACAAGGTACGCCCGGACGGTGCGCCGGCGCCGGCCGAAGGCGACCGGCCTGCCGGCCGTGAGCGCGGCGACCGCGGCCCACGTGACCGCGGTGACCGGGGCGAGCGCGGCTCCGGCGACCGCGGACCCGGCCGCGATCGGGACCGCGGTGAGGGCGGCGGTGAGGGCGGCGAACGACGCCGCCGGCAGCGCCACACCTGAGTCGCGGCGCATCCGCCGATGAAGTCCCGCGCCCGCACCTGGACGCTCGCCGACGACCCGTTGGGTGGCAAGGTCCGCCGGACCGTGCTGCCCAACGGGCTGCGGGTGCTCACCGAGGCGGTGCCGGCGATGCGCAGCGTCTCCTTCGGCGTCTGGGTGGATGTCGGCTCCCGCGACGAGACGACCCAGCTCGGCGGCGTCTCGCACTTCTTGGAGCACCTGCTCTTCAAGGGCACCCGGCGGCGCACGGCATTGGACATCTCGTCCGCGGTGGAGGCGGTTGGCGGCGAGACCAACGCGTTCACCACCAAGGAGTTCACCTGCTACTACGCCCGGGTGCTCGACGCCGACCTGCCGCTTGCCATCGATGTGGTCTGCGACCTGGTCATCGACTCGGTGCTCGCCGAGGCCGACGTGGAGACCGAGCGCGCGGTGATCCTCGAAGAGATCGCCATGCACGACGACGAGCCCGGCGACGAGGTCCACGACGTCTTCGCCGAGGCCATCTTCGGTGAGCACCCGTTGGGCCGGCAGATCTCCGGGGTGCCGCGGACCGTCGCGCCGATGAGCCGCCGGCAGATCCTCAGCTTCTACCACCGTCGCTACGTACCACCCTCCATTGTGGTCGCTGCCGCCGGCAACCTCGACCACCGCCGGGTCGTCGAGCTGGTGCGCCGGGCGTTCGCGGGCTCGCTCGCGGTGGCGGCGGAGCCGGCCGCCCAGCGGCCCGGCCCGGACGGGCGCGGCGCGCCCCGCCGTCGGCCACCGATGGCGCTGGTACGCGACAAGGACACCGAGCAGGCGCATGTGGTGCTGGGCTGCCCGGGCCTGGCCCGCAGCGACGACCGGCGCTTCGCCCTCGGCGTGCTCAACAACGTGGTCGGCGGCGGCATGTCCTCACGCCTGTTCCAGGAGATCCGCGAGAAGCGCGGCCTCGCGTACTCGGTCTACTCCTACATTTCCCACTACGCCGACGCCGGCGTCTTCGGCGTCTACGCCGGCTGCGCGCCGGGCAAGGTCGAGGAGGTGCTTGCGCTCACCCACGACGGGCTGAGCGGAGTGGCCGCGGCCGGCCTCACCGACGAGGAGGTCGCGCGCGGCAAGGGCATGCTCAAGGGCTCGCTCGTGCTCGGCCTGGAGGACACCGGCTCGCGGATGACCCGGCTCGGCAAGGGCGAGTTGCTCTACGACCAGTTGCTCGGCGTGGACCAGCTGATCGCCCGGGTGGACGCGGTGACGGCGGATGACGTGCGGGCGGTCGCCCACGAGATCCTCACGCAGCCGATGTCGCTCGCGGTCATCGGTCCGTTCGCCGACCACGACTTCTCGGGCTGGATCGGCGACTGACGTTCTCAGTAGTGCCCACGCCGCCACCAAGCCGGGCCGGCGGTCTGCGCTAGATTGCCCTGCGAGCCGAGCGGGAGGACAGCCCTGGTGGCCGTGTTGAGCGTGATCGTGCCGGTGTACCGGGTGCGCGACTACCTGCCCGAGTGCCTCGACTCGCTGCTCGTCGACACCGGCGCCGACATCGAGGTGGTCGCGGTCGACGATGCCTCGCCCGATGACAGCGGGGAGATCCTGGCCCGCTACGCGGCGGCCGACAACCGGCTGCGCGTGGTCACGCTGAC
>JBLNGJ010000465.1:0-4329 GCA_050264675.1 Micromonosporaceae bacterium | reverse complement strand
ATGGTGGGGGGGATGAGGTAGGTGGGTAGGTGGTTGAGTAGGTGGTCGTTGATCTCGGCGGGGGTGAGATCGGGGTGGGTGGTGGCGGCGTAGGCGTGCAGGGGGTTGGTGGTGATGACGGCTTGGGTGATGTGGGGGTGTTGTTGCAGGGCGTGTTCGATTTCGGCGGGCTCGATGCGGACGCCGTTGATTTTGAGCTGGCGGTCGGTGCGGCCGAGGAATTCGAGTTGCCCGGTGGGGGTGCGCCGGGCGAGGTCGCCGGTGGCGTACATGCGTTGGCCCGGGCGGTGGGGATCGGGGAGGTAGGCGGCGGCGGTCTGTGCGGGCCGCCGGTGGTAGCCGCGGGTGATGCCGGTGCCGGTGATGTGCAGGTGCCCGGGGACGCCGTCGGGGACGTGGTTGAGGTTGTCGTCGAGTAGGTAGGCGTGATGGTTCGACATCGGGGTGCCCAAAGGAAGGGCGGCGGCGCCGGGGATGTGGCGGTGGTCGGTGCAGTCGATGGTGGTTTCGGTGGGGCCGTAGCTGTTGTGGAACTCCCGGCCGGGCCGGGTCCATTGCTCGGCCAAGGCGACGGGGTAAGCCTCGCCGCCGACGATCAACAGCCGCAGGTCGGGTAGGGGTGTGTGCGGGTCGAGCTGGCTGAGGATGGCCGGGGGCAGATGGGCGACCGTGATTTTCTGCTCACGCAACAGGCCGGTGAGGGTTTCGGGGTTGTAGAGCTGGTCGCTCGGCGCGGTGATGAGGGTGGCGCCGGCGGTCAGGGTGGTGTGGATGTCGGCGACGCTGACGTCGAAAGTGGGGTTGGCGAATTGTAGGACCCGGTCGGCGGAGCTGAGCTGGTAGAGGCTGCGTGCGCTGTCGATGAAGTCGACGACATTGCGGTGGGTTACCAGGACGCCTTTGGGGGTGCCGGTCGATCCCGATGTGTAGATCAGGTAGGCGAGGTTGTCCGGTTGGGTGTCGATGGCCGGCCGGCCGGCCGGTGGGGGGTTGAGCCCATCCATGATCAGGGCGTCGGGGGCCAGGTGGGCCAGGTCGTAGCTGGTCAGCACCAGATCGGGTGACGCATCGGCAAGTTGCTGGGCGAGGCGGGCCGGCGGGTGTGCCGGGTCCAGGCACAGCCAGGCGCCGCCGGCGCGGGTGACGGCCAGTTGTGCGGTGACCAGATCCGGGCCGCGTTCGAGCAGGATGGCCACGATGCGTTCGGCGCGGATGCCGTGGGTATGGTGCAGAAGGTGAGCCCAACGGTTAGCTCGGTCGTCCAGGGCGCGGTAGGTGACGGTGTTGATGGCGGGGGCCTCGGGTGCGCCGCCGAGGTCGCCGAGCAGCCGGTCGGATGGTCCGGCGATGAGGGTGGGTGACCGCTCGGCGATTTCGTCGTCGGTCAGCAACCGAAACTCGCTAAGCCGGATGTCGGGATCGGCCATGGCCTGCGCGAGGATCCGGCCGAAGTGGACCATCAGCTGGCCGACGAACCATTGGTCGAACAACTCCGTAGCGAACTCGGCCTGGAACAGCAGCTCTCCGTCGGGCTGCTCGAGAACGCCCACCGACAGGTCGAAGCGCGACTGGTCGCCCGCCGGCGGCAGGGCCACCACGTCCGCGCCCTCGAATTCGAGCGTGCCGACCGCGTCCTGACCCGCCGGCACCACCGAGAGGCTGACCTGGAACAGCGGGTTGCGGCCGGGAACGCGCTCCGGCCGCAGCGCCTCCACCACGCGCGCGAACGGCACATGATGCCCGAGCGCGTCCCGAGCGCACCGGCTGCTGCGCTCGACCGTTTCGCGAAACGTCGGGTCGCCGGCCAGGCTGACCCGCAGCACGGCCGGATCGGCGAAGTAGCCGATCAGCGGTTCGACCTCGGACAACGTGCGGCCGGCGAAAACGGAACCGATGACCAGGTCGGCCTGGCCGGTGTAGCGGGAGAGCACCGTGAAGAACCCGGCCAGCGTCACCTCGAACACGGATGCTCTCGCCGCCTGGGCGTACTCCTTGATCTGCCGGCCGAGAGCGGGCGGCGACGGCAGCTCCACGGTGTGACCCGCGGGCGTGCGCGCCGGCGGGCGCGGCCGCTGGCTCGGCACGTTCAGCGTCGGCAGGCCGGCCAGGCGATCACGCCAGTAGTCCAGCCGCGCGTCGAGGGCCGCGCCGGTCAGCTGCCGCCGCTGGTGCGCCGCCACGTCGGCGGGCTGGACGGCCAGTGCCGGCATCGCGTACGGCGTACCGAGCAACGCTGCGGAATACCGGGCGGCCAGCTCGTTCATCAGTACGGCGATCGACGCGCCGTCGGCGACGATGTGGTGCACGGTGAGCAGGAGTATGTGGTTGTCGGGAGCCATGCGCAGGACGGTGCCGCGAAATACCGGTCCGGTGGCCAGGTCGAAAGGGCGTTGGGCTTCGGCGGCGATGAGTGGTGAGGGGTCATCGGTGTCCACCATGGACAGCGGGAAATGCTCCGGCGGTGGGTCGATGATCTGGTACGGTCGCCCGCCGTCGTCGGCGAACCGCGTACGCAGCGCCTCGTGCCGTTGCACCACCCCGGTCAGCGCGGCCCGCAACGCGCCCACGTCCAACGGCCCCCGCACCTGCCAGGCCGACGGGATGTTGTAGACGGTCTGCCCCGGGTCGGCCCGGTGCAGGAACCACAGGCCCTCCTGCTGCAGCGACAACGGCAGCGGGCCGTCCCGGGGCACGGCGGCGATGTGCTGATCCGAGCCCAACCGGCGCAGCCGGCTCTCCAACAGGGCGCGCTTGACATCGGACAGCCCGGTCGTGTCCACGATTGCCTCTCACCTGATCGGTCAGCGTAGATGCCGCGGTCGCAGGTCGATCCACACCTCGGCGATCCGGTCGAGGCATCGATCAGGTCAAGCTACCGATGCCGGGAGCACCGGTCGTCCGTCCCGGCGACGAGACCGGTGCAGCGTGGCGATTACCGGTGCGCGGGCAGCGTCATCACCGTGGCTATCGTCGCCGAAAGCCGTGCTCAGTAGCGTTTTTCAGGCCTGTCCAGTCCGTCCGAGAACTGACGAGTGGGGATCGGGACATGACCGAGATTCATCCTGGGATACGGCACAACGGCAACTTCCGTAAGCTCTGGGCTGGGCAGTCGGTCTCCCTGGTCGGTTCGGCCGTGACCTATCTCGCGCTACCGTTGCTGGCCATCTACACCATCAACGCCGGCGCGTTCGAGGTCGGGCTGATCGGCTTCGCCCAGGAGGTGCCGTTCCTGCTGGTGACGCTCTGGGCCGGTGCGTGGATCGACCGGCGCCGCCGGATACCGGTGATGTTGGTGGTGGACTTCACCCGGGCCGGCCTGCTGGTCCTGCTGGTCGTGCTGGCCCTCGCCCACCTGCTTACCCTTGAGTCGATCATGGCGATCGTCTTCGTCTTCGGCATCGGCTCCGTGCTTTTCGACGTGTCGTACTTCTCGGTGCTGCCGTCGATCGTCAACCGTTCCGATCTCATGACGGCCAACAGCCGGTTGCAGTACAGCGAGTCGATCGCCACCGTGACCGGCCCCAACATCGGCGGCTTCCTCATCCAGGCCATCAGCGCGCCGTTCGCGTTGCTCGTCGACGCGTTCTCGTTCCTCATATCGGCGGCCAACCTGATGCGGATCCGGACGGTGGAGACGGTAGAACGGCGGATCGGGCCCGAACAGAGCCAGTGGCAGCAGATCAAGGCCGGGCTCGCGTACGTCGCGCGCAACCCGATGCTGCGGACGCTGACCGCCGGATCCGCGCTCTACAACTTCTTCGCCAACTGGACGATGACCCTCTTCCCGGTCCTGGCCGTGCGGGTTCTGGGTCTGAACGCCGGCTCGATCGGCCTGGTGCTGTCCTCCGGGGCCATCGGTTCGCTCTTCGGCGCGCTTGTCGCCGCCCCGCTGATCCGCAGGCTGGGAGCCGGGCACTCCTACCTGCTCGCGAAGAGCATCACGTGGATCGGCGTGTTCAGCCTGACCCTGGCGCCCGCCCACCGGTCGTACACGCTGTTGATGCTGCTGGCCGTGTTCTGGACTACCGGCATGATGATCGTCGCCAACGTCGTCGGTATCACACTGCGTCAGGCGGTCACGCCATATGCCATGCTCGGCCGGATGAACGCCACCTATAAGTTCGTGTCGTTCGGGGCGCAAGCGCTCGGCCCGTTCGCCGGCGGTCTCGTTGGAGCCGCGTTCGGGGTGCGCTTCGGCATCGTGGCTGGCGCCATCGGGCTGCTCAGCAGCGTCCTCGTCGGGTTCGCACCGGCCGTACGCCGGATCCGGGAACTGCCGGCGTCGCTCCCGGCGGAACCGGCCACAGTGGACGACACGATCGCAAGGAC
>JBLNGJ010000464.1:0-10052 GCA_050264675.1 Micromonosporaceae bacterium | reverse complement strand
GACAAGACCATCTTCGCTGGGATGTACGGAGTATGGGGGACGCCCGCGCTCTACCAGGACATCGTGATCTTTCCCACCAACGCCGGCAACGTCTTCGGTCTGGACCGGATGACCGGCGAGGAACGCTGGCGCTTCCGCCTTACCCGAACGCACAGTTCACCGGTCGTGGTGGACGATGTGCTCTTCATCGGCGACTGCACGGGCAACTTCTACGCATACGACATCGCCGACACCAAGGCGGCGCCGACGCGGTTGTGGGGCATGAAGCTCGGCGGCTGCGTCGAGTCGACGCCGGCGATGTGGAAGGGCGTGCTGTACTTCGCCGACCGCGGAGGCAAGCTGCACGCCATCACCGCCAAGTCCCCTTAGAGGCGAACTGGTCGTCGTTCGGCGAGCCGGCCGCGGACAGTCCGGCGGCGATGGCGTGCTGCTCCATCGCCGTTCTCCCTCCATGGTGCGCGCCACTATCTGGCCAGAACGTTGAGGGCCACCGTGCACAGCACCGAGAGCACAACGGAGCCGATCACCATCAACAGGCAGCCGAGCCCACCGCCAAGTGGACGCACCTCGACATTCCCTATCCGCATACTCGGTGAACCTACCCCGCGGCGCGGGATCCAATCGCGGCCGCCGCCGCACTCACCACCGACCTCCTCGACTCCACGAGGGATCGCAGCCTCGTACTCATCACCCACCGCCGGTTTGGGCTCTCCGATGTGGATAAGGTCGTCGACCTCACCCCGACTCAGTGACCCCCATCACCCGGCCCGAGCGGTGGGAGTCGCTGGTCGGAAGCCGCGCAGGCGCAGGCTGTTGGAGACCACGAATGCCGAGGAAAGGGCCATCGCCGCTCCGGCGATGATCGGATTGAGCAGACCCGCGGCGGCGACCGGCAAGGCGGCGATGTTGTAGGCGAAGGCCCAGAACAGGTTGCCCTGGATGGTGCGAAGCGTGCGGCGGGACAGCCGGATGGCATCGACGGCGGCGTTGAGGTCGCCCCGGACGAGGGTCAGGTCCGAGGCTTCGATGGCGACATCGGTGCCCGTGCCCATGGCCAAGCCGAGATCGGCTTGCACCAGGGCCGCAGCATCGTTGATCCCGTCGCCGATCATGGCCACGACCCGGCCCTGGTTCTGCAGATGCTTGATGAACTCGACCTTGTCGGCTGGCAGCACGTCGGCGGTGACCTCGTCGATGCCGACCTCAGCGGCGACCGCACGGGCCACGGTGATGTTGTCTCCGGTCAGCAGCACCGGTGTGAGCCCGAGGCGACGCAGGGCGGCGACGGCGGGCCGGCTGGTGGGCTTGACCGCGTCGCCCAGGGCCAGGACGCCGCGGGCTTGGCCGTCCCAGCCCACAACGATGGCGGTATGTCCGTCCAATTCGGCCTGTGCCTGTGCCTGTTCCAAGTCGGTTGGCACCATGAGACCGGCCTCGCGCAGCAGCTGGATCCGGCCGACGACAACGTCACGATCGGAAACTCGACCCCGCACCCCAAGCCCTTCCCGGTTGGCGAAACCGCTAACCGCAGGCATCGGGCCGAGGCTGAGGGCGGCGCGAGCCACCGCCAGGGCGATGGGATGCTCCGAGCCGGCCTCCAGCGCGCCGGCGAGCCGTAGAACGTTCTCCGGATCCTCGCCGGCGGTGGGGCTGACGCCGTGCAGGATCATGTGCCCGGTGGTGACGGTGCCGGTCTTGTCGAGCACGACGGTGTCCACCCGTCGGGTCGACTCGAGGACCTCCGGGCCTTTGATGAGGATGCCCAGTTGGGCGCCACGGCCGGTGCCGACGAGCAGTGCGGTCGGGGTCGCCAGCCCCAGGGCGCACGGGCAGGCAATGATGAGCACGGCCACCGCCGCGGTGAACGCCGCACTGACGCCGGCACCCGAACCGAGCCAGTAGGCGAGCGTCGCGCCCGCAAGCCCGATGACGATCGGCACGAACACCGCCGAGATGCGGTCGGCAAGGCGCTGGACGGCGGCCTTTCCATTCTGCGCCCGTTCGACAAGCCGGACGATCTGGGCGAGTTGGGTGTCCCCGCCGACCCGGGTGGCGCGCACGATGATGCGGCCCCCGGCGTTGACGGTCGCGCCGACCACGTGGGCGCCGGGTCCGACCTCCACCGGTACTGATTCGCCGGTGATCATGCTGGCATCGACGGCCGACGTGCCGTCCTCGACCACCCCGTCGGTGGCGATCTTCTCACCGGGCCGCACGACAAACCGGTCGGCGACGGCGAGCTGGTCGATCGGGATCCGCAGCTCAACCCCGGAGCGCAGGACCGCAACGTCCTTGGCACCCAGGTGCAACAGCGCACGCACGGCGGCGCCGGCGCGGCGCTTGGATCTCGCTTCGAAGTAGCGGCCGGCGAGGATGAACACGGTCACGCCGGCGGCCACCTCGAGGTAGATGTTGCCGGCGCCCGAGGCGCGGTCGACGGTGAAGCTGAACGGATGTGTCATGCCGGGCATGCCCGCATCGCCGAGGAACAGCGCCCACACTGACCAGCCGAACGCGGCCAGGGTTCCCATCGAGATCAGGGTGTCCATTGTGGCCGCGTGATGGCGCAGATTGATCCACGCAGCCCGGTGGAACGGCAGGCCGCCGTAGACCACCACCGGAGCCGCGAGGGTCAACGATGCCCATTGCCAGTACGTGAACTGCCAGGCCGGCACCATCGCCAGAAGCACCACGGGCACGGTCAGCACCAGCGACACCGTCAGCCGGGCCCGGAGTCGGCTCAGCTCGTGGTCTGGCTCGGCCTTCCTACCGCCCGGATCCGCCGGCGTCGGCGGTGCCGGACGCTGGGCCGTGTAGCCAGCCTGCTCCACCGCGACGACCAGATCTTCTGGGGTGACGGATCCGGTGAGGGAGACCGCGGCCTTCTCGGTGGCGTAGTTGACGGTGGCCCGCACGCCGTCGATCCGGTTGAGCTTCTTCTCGATCCGAGTCGCGCACGAGGCACACGTCATCCCGCCGATCGCCAGCTCGATCTCCGTCCGCGGCGATGTCATGGCCTCCTCAGTGGCTTCCATGTTCTGGCGCCTAACCCGTCAGTTGGTAGCCGGCCGCGTCGACGGCGGTCCGCACCGCCTCGTGGTCCAGCGGTTCGTCGCTGGTCACGGTGGCCGTGCCGGCAGTCAGATCGACCTCGACGCCGGTAACGCCAGCGAGGCGGCCCAGCTCCGCCGCGACAGCGTTCACGCAATGTCCGCACGTCATGCCACTGATGCTGTACGTCGCGGCCGTCATCGCCGACCCCCTCTACCCCACCCGGGTATTTGTGCTGGACCCTGACGATACCCCGCCAGGGTAGACCGCGCCAGGGCGTCCAGAGTCATGGGCGCATGGAAGGCGTGAGTCGGATTCGGCGCAGCAGCTGGGCGTTGAGCGCCACCACGATCGTGGAGGCCGACATCAGCACCGCACCGATGGCCGGGCTCAGCGTGATGCCGGCCCAGGCGAAGACCCCGGCGGCCAGCGGGATCGCCACCACGTTGTAGCCGGCGGCCCAGGCCAGGTTCTGGACCATCTTGCGATAGGAGGCGTTGGAGAGCCGGATGACGCCGACGACGCCACGTGGATCGGAGGAAGCGAGCACGACGCCCGCGGACTCGATGGCGACATCAGTGCCCGCCCCGATGGCCAGGCCCACATTGGCTCGGGCGAGCGCTGGCGCGTCGTTGACGCCATCGCCGACCATGGCCACGGTCAGCCCGCGCTCCTCGAACCCAGCGACGATGCGTTCCTTGTCCGCCGGAAGGACCTCGGCGAAGACCTCGTCAACTCCGGGGCGGAAGCCCAGGTCGCCAGCGACCGCCTCGGCGACCGCCCAGGCGTCGCCCGTTACCATGCCGATCTTCTTGACACCCTCATCGCGCAGCTGGGCGATCGCCTCCCGGGCTTCCGGACGGATCTCATCCTCCAGCGCGAACGCACCCAGCACCTCGGGTGCGGCATCCTCGCGCAGCCGGGCCAGATGCAACACCGCGGCACCGCGTTGGGACCACGCCTCGGTCCGAGCGGTCAGCTCATCCGGGATAGTGGCATTCAGCTCGCGCAGCAGAGCCGGCCCGCCGACGGCAAATGCCTGGCCAGCAACCACAGCCTGCACCCCGCGGCCGGTCAGGGAACGGAACTCGTGCGCGATGGTGTGCAGGCCGCGCTCCTGTGCGAGCCCGACCAGCGCCTTGGCCAGCGGGTGTTCGCTGTCGGCCTCGACCGCCGCGGCGATGCGCACGACGTCGTCCTCGGTCGTGCCCGACACCACGGCCACCGCCGTGGCGGCGTGCGCACCCTTGGTCAGCGTCCCGGTCTTGTCGAAGAGCACGGCATCGACATTGCGCATCCGCTCCAGCGCCAACCGGTCCTTGACCAGAATGCCGGCGCGGGCCGCGACCGCGGTCGACAGGGCGATGACCAACGGGATGGCCAGACCGAGGGCGTGCGGGCAGGCGATCACCAGAACGGTGACCATCCGCACGACGGCCTGGTCGAGGTCACCGATTGCCGACCACACGACAAAGGTCACCAGTGCGGCCGCGGTGGCCACGTAGAACAGCATCGCCGCGAATCGGTCCGCCAACACCTGAGCCCGGCCGCTCGCGGCCTGCGCCTGGGCGACGAGGCGGGCGATGCCGGCCAGCGCGGTGTCTTCCCCGATCGCCTCGACCCGTACCCGAAGCGCCGAGTCGGTCGAGACGGTGCCGGCCACAACGCGATCGCCGGCGCGGCGGACCACCGGCCGCGACTCCCCCGTGATCATCGACTCGTCAACGTCCGCCATGCCCTCGACGATCCGGCCGTCGGCCGGCACCCGGCCCCCAGACCGCACCAATACGGTGTCGCCCACCCGAAGCTCACCTACCGGAACGGGCTGCACTGCACCCGCCTCATCGACCCGTTCGGCCTCATCGGGCAGCAGTGTGGCGAGAGCGGCCAGGGCGCCCTGCGCCTGGCCGATGGCCTTCATCTCCTGCCAGTGCCCTAGCAACATGATGGTGACCAGGGCCGCCAGCTCCCACCAGAAGTCCAGATCGAACAAGCCGAATGTGGTGGCCAGTGATGCGACGTACGCGACGGTGATCGCCATCGAGATCAGCAGCATCATGCCCGGCGCCCGGTCACGCAGCTCTCGAACCGCTCCAACCAGGAATGGCCAGCCGCCGTAGCAGAACACGGCCGAGCCCAGCAGCGGACCGACCCAGCCGACGCCCGGAAACTCCAACGAGTACCCGAACCAGTCCATCACCATCGGGCTGGTCAATACGACCGGAACAGTCAGCAACAGGCTGAACCAGAACTTCCGGCGAAACATCTCCGGGTCATGCCCGGCGTGCTTGTCGTGCCCGGATCCGTGCTGCCCCGGATGCGCTACCTCGGCCGGCGACGCCATGAGTGCGTGGTGCCCGGCATGCGGCTCCATCGCCACCACCTCCACCACCTCAACCTATACCCCTATGGGGTATAGGTCAAGGGCGCGGCGGGTTAGCCACGCTTCATCAGCCGACCCACGGCGGCCATCATCTCCGTGGTCATCTCATCGGCCCGTCCCGCGGCGCTACCTTCGCGCATGCAGTGCCGCGCGTGGCCGTCGAGCAGTCCCAGGCCGACCTTGTCCAGCGCGGCCTGGATCGCCGAAATTTGCGTCAGCACGTCGATGCAGTACCGGTCTTCGACGACCATCCGCTCGATACCGCGAACTTGGCCTTCGATGCGACGCAGCCGCGCCTGCAGCTGGTCTTTCGTTGCGGTATAGCCGCGGACGGGGGCAGGCGATGTCATGGTTAGACTATAACCCCCCGGGGGTAATGGCCCCAAGGTCCAACGACCGGGATGGTGATCTCTACACTCGTTGGCGTTGAGGCCTCCGACTGATCACCTCATCGGTTCAGCGGGGTCGAGCAGCTCAGCGCGCCACTGGGCAAACCGGTGACGCAGGCCGTCGAGATCCTCGCCGACCAGGCCGTACAGTGCGAAGTCTTCGGCATCGAGCCGCTGGGCCTGGGCGAGCGCGTCGGCGAACACGCTTCTATCGAAGGTGATGTCCAACCGCTCGACCAACTGCAATAGCAGCGATCGGTCGTAGCGACCCGACCGCAGCACCGCGTCGATGTCGATGAAGTCACACGCGTGGAAACGCTCGTAGAGCGCGCGCATCTTGGTGGCGACCGCGTCGTCGGGGTGCAGGACAGGCCCGATCGAGATGCGGACTGGTTCGTTGGCGCGCACGTCCACGCCGAGTTCGACCTTCGCGGTCTGCACGCCGTTAGTGACGGTAAGCCGGGTCAGGGTGTCGTGGCCGCGTTCGGCCTCCACGCTCAAACCCGCGGCGAGGTATGCGTCGACGATGGCCCGGGCCGCGGTTTCGAAGTCACCCCGCCGCTCCCACGCCGTGAAGAGATCGACGTCTTCAGTGTGCCGTTTCAGGAAGCCGGCCACCTGCACCGCGTAGCCGCCGGCCAGGGCGAACCCGTACCGCGCCCCGGCGCCGAGGCCGATCCGGGCCAGGTCCTGGTGGAAGGTCTCCAGGCGAGCCCGCCCGTGCCGGCGGCGAGACCAGCTCCGGAAGCTTGTCAGCGCACCGGCGAGCATCGCGATCAGCCCACCCACCGCGAGCACGACGAGCGCGTGGCGCAGCCGGTCCGAGCCGGAGAGTTCGACCAGCGCCGACGACTCGGCGCGGAAGCCGTGAACCAACTGAGCCACCGCGGAGCCGCCGGCACGGGTGAGCCACTCTGCGCCGAGCAGCACCAAGCCGGGCAACGCGCCGGCCACCAGGTACCACAGCACCCGGTTGCTCTCAACCCGCAGGAACCGCAGCGTACAGAAGGCGGCGGCCAGCCCGGTCACCAGCGACTGACCCACGATGAACCGGGTGTTGGCGGCCTCGCCGCTGCCGAGAAGCTTCACCAGAAAGGGCGACAGTACGCCGAAGATCACGCCGGCGAGGAACACCCCTGTGGTCCCCCACAGCCCCGCCGCGAGCACCTCGCCAGGCAGCACAGCCAATGCGCCGCCGACGGTGCTCGCCGCGACGACAGCGGTCGCGAGCACGACGATGGATGCCCCATCGTCGTACGCGAACCGGATGCCGGCAGCGGCGGCCAGACCGACGAGCGTACCCAGCACCAGGCCGGCGAGCAGGCGACCAGCCGCCGTCCGGCGGCGCCGTCCGACCGCCGCGCCGATGGACGCGCCGGTGACCAGCATCGCGGCGACCACGCCGGGCAGGGCCGCGGCGGCGGCGCCGAGCGCCCCGGAGGGGCTCTCCCCGTTACCGGTAATCGTGGCGTGCGCGGTGTACCCGGTGATGCCGAGCCAGACCAGTCCGACGCACAGCTGGGCGATCGCGCCCGATGCGAGGGATCCGTTACCGGTATCGGTGGTGTCCTCGGCCATGCATCCAACCTTGTCGCCGCGGCGGATAGATCAAGGATCTTACGCCCCGGTCAGGTCGGCGCGGGGCGTGGCAATTCAGCTGGTGACGCGGGCGGCAGCGGCCGCGGCAGCGGCGTCGGCGCCGGGTGGCCAGCCACGCAGGCCGAGCGCGCGCAGTTCGAGAGCGGCCAAGGAGTCCAGCGCTTTCGTGTCGTGGTCGCGCCAAGCAGTGGCCGGGTCGGGGTGAATCGCGAGCAGTCGGCGCAGCGGTTGGCGGGTCAGCGCACGCAGCGCGAGGAGGTCGCGGCCGGTCGCCCGCCGGCGCAAGGCAACAGCGAGAGAGGCGCGCCGCATCCAGCGCAGGCGTAGCGGCAGATAGCCGAGCAGGGCCAGCCCGACCGGGACGACGAGCACCAGCACGACGAGCGTTACGGCCAGATTGTGCACCGCCGCCTGTTGAGCCCGGCCCGCGTCGGCCAAGGCGTTGGCCGCGCCGGCGGCCCTCTCGAACGGGGCCGAGAGCGAGTCACCGACGGCCGGCACACCGCCCACCTTGTTGCCGGCATCAGAAAGCCCGCCCGCCATACCGGTGCCGGCGTTCTCGATCTTCTGCCCCGGCACAGCCAGGTTAGAGACCTTGTCGTACACCCAGATCGACGCCCACACCCAGAACGCGAACCAGGCGACCGCGATCACGTCAGTGACGGACTGGCGGAGTTTGATCCCCGCACTTTCGGCGTAGATGCGCACACGTCAAGGATCACCGTAGATCGACGAGCGCGCGTAACAAGTAGCCGATATGCGGAGATTACCCGTGGTTCCGGAGTTGTTTATCCCCTCAACCGCACCCAAAAGCCGTATCAACGCCATCCCCCTATCCCATCATCTAGCCATGTAAAGTCATGACTACATTTCGACAACAGTTCACCAACTCCCACATCGCACGCTCAAGAGCCATGACGACCGTTCGCCCACCCATGTGGCCTATTAATGGCGACCGCCATCCCCGTTCCGCGGCTGCCGTGAAGGATTTCAATGTCGTCGACAGCACCGAATCAGTCACCGGCGACTGGGCCGACGGGGCCACGATCAGCAACGGCTGCGCCTATCCGAGAAAACCACGTCGGCTGTGGCAGCTCGTCCTCACCGCGGACGGGGACGCACAAGGGCCGATGCCACCTGCATCGGACCACACGCCGAAGCCGCGGCCCTCGACTTCCGACGGCGAAGCTTCCCCTGGCCCTACCGGTACCTAGTGCTGTCCGACCGCCCGCGACGACCCTGTCCGCGACGAGGCCACCCTCCGACCCTGACGAAAGGACAGAGCCGACATGGCGCGAAACGCCGTCACGCAGCGGTACCTGGACGAGATCACCCGGCGTGGGTTGGGCGCCGATGAGCTGGCGGCCGTCGCGCACAGCGCCTACGACCTCAAGCCCACCTGCTACCGCGGCCAGTGCCTGAGCCGGCCTGCCTTCGTCTCGACCGCCGAGCGACAGACTCTCGAGCTGGACCTGCGGCAGCTGCACAGCGCGCTGGCCGCCATCCCCGACCGGTTCTTCGGCGGTGACCTGGCCGCGTTCGCCCGGGCCGCCGGGATGACCGACATCCAGATCGCCGCCGTGCAGCGCGGTCCGGGCGATGCCCCGGCGCGCGTCGCCCGCGGCGACATGTATCACGACGGGACGGCCTTCCGGCTGATGGAGCTCAACCTCGGCAGCAGCATCGGTGGGTTCGACAACGCAGTGCTCAATCGGCTCTTCCTCAAGCACCCGTTCCTCGCCGAGTTCGCCGCCGCCAACCACCTCGACCACGGCGACCCGATGAGGCAGTTGGCCGAGCTGCTCCGGGCCGAGGGCCAAGCCCAGGGAGCCGAGCAACCGCTCATCGGGGTGGTCGACTGGCCGGAGAGCTACCAGAATCTCGAGGCCGTCTTCGAGCACGGCTGCGGGCTGCTGGCCGACCTGGGGTTGGAGACGATCCACGGCCACCTCGGCCAGCTCGCGTTCCACCATGGACGAGTCTGGCTGCACGACCGCCCGATCGACGCCATCTATCGCATCTTCCTCATCGAAGACCTGCTCGCCCCGGAAGGGCCGGGCCTGATCGACCCGGTGCTCGGCGCGGCCGAGCGGGGCGAAGTGCGCATCTGGACCCCGATGGACATCGAGCTGTACGGCAGCAAGGCGGCGCTGACGATGCTCTCCGACGAGGCCAACCGGGACCGGCTCACCGCCGAGGAGCTGGCCAGCCTGGACCGCCTCCTGCCGTGGACCCGGATGGTCCGCGACGGGCAGGTGACCGCTGACGGCGAGCAGGTCGACTTGATGGAGTACGCCCTGGCCCAGCGCGAGGAGCTGGTGCTCAAGCCGACGATGATGCACGGCGGCATCGGCGTGGTGCTGGGCTGGATGGTCGACCAGGACCAGTGGCGGGCGAGTGTGTCGGCCGCCATCGACGGACCCTACGTGCTGCAGCGCCGCATCCACGCGGTGCCGGAGCTGGTGCCCACCGCCGACGGGCTGACGCCACACCTGTTCAACTGGGTGGTTTACCTGTTCCCGGACGGGTATGGCGGAGCGGCGGTGCGCGGCACCAGCGACCTCTCCGGCGGCGTGCTCAGCGCCCGCCACGGCGCGGTGCTCGGCTGCACCTTCTACGAGCGGACGCCG
>JBLNGJ010000463.1:0-3808 GCA_050264675.1 Micromonosporaceae bacterium | reverse complement strand
ACCGTGGCGTCGATCTCGCCGGCACCGAGGATGCGCCGGTGCGGGCGGCCGGCGCGGGCGTGGTCGCCTTCGCCGGTGACGTGGCCGGTCGCGGCGTGGTCAGCATCGCCCACCCGAACGGGCTGCGCACCACGTACGAGCCGGTGCGCCCGCTCGTCGCGGCGGGGCGACGGGTGGCCCCCGGAGACCAGGTGGCTGCCCTGGTCTCCGGGCACCCCGGCTGCCCGCGTCCGGTGTGCCTGCACTGGGGTCTGCGGCGCGGTGAGGTCTACCTCGACCCGCGGTGGCTCGTGGCTGGCCGCCAGGTGCGTCTCAAACCGCTCGCCACGGCGGCGCCGGAGCCAGGCCCAACAACGAGGGCAACCCGTCGGCGAGGCGGTCGTACTCGGCCGGGGTGTTGTAAGCCTGGGCCGACAGGCGCAGAATGCCGCGGCCCCGCCAGGCGTGCAGCAGCACCTCGCAGCCGAGTTCCTTAGTGATCCGCTCGCGCAGCGCCGTCGCCTGGTCGTGATCCTCGGCCACTCCGGCCGGTAGCGGAATGAGGCGCATCGACAGCGCCCGGGCCTCGGGAGCATCCCCTTCGCGGGGGCCGGCCGGGCCGGGCAGGGTCGCCTGGTCCAGCCCGAGGGCCTCGGCGACCCGGCGCTGGCCCGAGCCGGCCCCCGCCCAGTTGTGCCGGCGCAGGCGGTCCAGGCCCAGACCGTGCAGCACCTGCAGGCCGACCGGCGCCGCGAGCCAGGCCGTGTAGTCCAGCGTGCCGGCGTACTCGACCGCAGCCGGGAAGCCGCTCTCGTGCTCCCACGAGACGACCAGCGGCTCGATCGCGTCCCGGTGCTCCGGCGCGACCACGAGCACGGCGGTGGGGCGCGGTGCGAACGCCCACTTGTGCAGGTTGCCCAGCCAGAAGTCGACGCCGAGGGCGGGCACGTCCAGCGGCAGCATGCCGGGCGCATGGGCGCCATCGACGAGCACGGGCACGCCGCGCTCGCGCAGGGCCGCGGCGATCCGGGCGACCGGGAGCAGGCGGGCGGTGGGTGAGGTGATGTGATCGACGATGGCGAGCCGGGTCCGCCCCGGGCGCACGGCATCGGTGATGCGCGTGAGCAGTTCGTCATCGTCGGCACCCAGCGGCACCTCCACCTCCCGGGGCACCGCGCCGGTCAGCCGGGCCAACCGCTGCACGGCGAGGCTGACCGCTCCGTAACCATGGTCGGTCAGCAGCACCTCGTCGCCTGGGCTGAACCGCAGCGAGCCGAGCACGACCTGGGTCGCCGAGGTGGCGTTCGCGGTGAGCGCGGTGGCGCCCGGGTCGGCGCCGAGGAACGCGGCCAGCTCGGCCCGCGTGGCAGCGAGTCGCTCGTACAGGCCGCGGATGAAGAAGGCCACCGGGTTGGCGTCCATCTCATCGCGCAGCCGCTGTTGGGCCTGCTGCACCGGGATCGGGACGGCACCGAACGAACCGTGATTGAGGTGGGCCATCGACGGGTCCAGGGAGAACAGCTCCCGCCGCCGGTCCCAGTCCAGGCTCAACGTCTGTGTTTCGACCACTGCGGCAACCTACCGCGGGCTCAGGCGCGCGGGTGCGCCTGGTTGTAGGCGCGGCGCAGTCGTTGCACCGACACATGGGTGTAGATCTGCGTACTCGCGAGCGAGGCGTGGCCCAGCAGCTCCTGCACCGAGCGCAGGTCGGCGCCGCCCTCGAGCAGGTGGGTCGCGGCCGAGTGGCGCAGGCTGTGCGGGGTGGTGTGCGGCAGGCCCGCGTTCGCGGCCCAGAACGCCACGATCTGTCGGGCGGTGGTGGCGTTGAGGCGCCCACCCTTCACGCCGAGCAGCAGCGCCGCACCACTGCCGGGGCTGGTGAGCTGCGGCCGGCCGCGCGCCAACCATGCCGTCAGCGCCCGCTCGGCCGGCACTCCAAAGGGGACGGTGCGTTCCTTGGCTCCCTTTCCGGTGACCCGCACCACCCGTCGCGCCCAGTCGATGTCGTCGATGTCTAGGGCACACAGTTCCGACACCCGCAGGGCACCGGCGTAGAGCAGCTCCAGGACGGCGCGGTCGCGCAGCTCGGTGGCACCGCCCGGCTCACTGGCGCCGCCCGGCTCACTGGCGGCGGTCATAAGCCGCTTGGCCTGATCTGGGCGCAGCACCGCCGGCAAGGCCCGTCGCGTCCGAGGGCTGGCCAGCCCCGCGCCCACGTCCACGGCGAGCCGACCGGTTCGATAGGCCCAGGCGGTGAACGTCCGGGCGGCCGCCGCCCGGCGGGCCAGCGAGGCTCGCGCCGCTCCAGCCGAGCCGAGCCGGGCCAGCCAGCTGCGTAGCAGCGCCAGGCTGAGGTCGTCGAGTGCGGTTACCCGGGTCGTGTGCAGCAGGTCGACCACGTCCGCGACGTAGGCGCGGACGGTGTGCACCGAGCGGTTGCGCTCCGCGGCCAGGTGGCGGGCGAACTCGCCCACCGCCTCCCGCAGCGGCGCCCCCAGCGTCCGCCGCCGCTGCCCGGTACCGCTGCGGCTCACGTCGTCGACGGTCGTCCCGAGCACATGGGTCGGTCAAGCCGCCACACCGCCGCCTCGGACCTGGCATCAGCCCCCCGCGGGCAGGGCGTCTCACCTCGGGCCTGGCCTCTGGTCTCGGGCCTGGCGTCTGGTCTCGGGCCTGGCATCTCGGGCATGGGCGACGGGGTGGGGCCCGATAGCCGTCTGTGCGGCAGTGAGGTCACAGCGCGAAGCTGGACAAGAGCTCGCCCACCCCGTCGTCGGCAAGAGTGCAACGAACCGGCGACGTTGGTCAAGCGCCCCTGATCAGGCGGTGTGTCGTCGACGCGTTTCGGCGGCGTAGCACATCGTCGGGCCGCGTGCGTCGCCGTGCACAGGGCACCCTCGCCATCCACAGATTGCCGCGGGTGTCTTGGTTGTGGCCGGTCGGGCGGTGAGGGTGGCGGCATGACGAGGGCCAGCGACGCGGTCGGTGCGTACGGCGAGCGAGTGGCCTTTCGGGTGCTGCGCGAGGCCGGCATGCAGGTGCTCGACCGCAACTGGCGCTGTGCTCGGGGTGAGCTGGACCTGGTCGCCCACGACGGAGACACCATCGTCTTCTGCGAGGTCAAGACCCGTCGGGGCGCTCGCCATGGCCTGCCGGTCGAGGCGGTCGGCCCGGCCAAGGTGCGCCGGCTGCGCACCCTGGCCGCGGCGTGGCTCGCCGCCCATCCGCAGCGACATGGTCGCGTCCGCTTTGACGTGGTCTCGGTGTGGCCCCAGCCGGCCGGCCCGGCCGCCGTGCACCACCTGCGCGGGGCGTTCTGAGATGGGTTACGCCCGGGTCGGCGCGGTCGGCCTGGTCGGTCTGGCCGGGCATGTGGTCACGGTCGAAGCCGACGTGGCCAACGGGCTGCCCGGCCTGATCCTTTCCGGTCTGCCCGACGCCGCGCTCAACGAAGCCCGTGACCGGGTCCGGGCGGCGATCGTCAACTCCGGTGAGAGCTGGCCGCAGCAACGCATCACGGTCAACCTGCTGCCGGCCACCATGCCCAAGCAGGGCTCGTGTTTCGACCTGGCCATCGCCGTGGTTCTCCTCGCCGGCGCCGGTGAGCTGCCGCTGACCGCGCTGCGGGGCGCCGTGCTCATCGGCGAACTCGGCCTGGACGGCCAGGTCCGAGCCGTGCGCGGAGTGCTGCCCGCGGTGCTCGCCGCGGCCCGGGACGGGGTGCGCCGGGTCATCGTCCCGGCCGCCAACGCCCGCGAAGCGATGCTCGTTCCCGGAGTCGTGGTGCGCGCGGCCGACACCCTGCGCCGGCTGCTCGCCTTCGTCCGTG
>JBLNGJ010000462.1:0-4434 GCA_050264675.1 Micromonosporaceae bacterium | reverse complement strand
GGGCGGTTAGTCCGACCTTGGCATACGCGGTATCGGCCGATGGTACGAGTGGGTACTGCCCGTTTCGGGCCGTCACGGTTGGCGGGCGCGTCGGGTTGTGCCCGGCGTGCTGCTGGAGGAGAGGTGGCCGGTTCTTGGCCGGCACGCTCGAGCGGCCGAGTGGCTGCGGGTTTGGGCCGATCTGGGTCGGGCGCCACGAACGATCGACGCCTACGCCCGCGGTTTGGCCGAGTATCTGCTGGTGTGTGAACGACCCGCCCCGCACAGACTCGATCGCACGCAACGAGGTCGCTATCGACTACAAAGGCAGGCTGGCCCGCTACCAAGCCGCCCTCGACGCCGGAGCCGATCCCACAGTAGTGGCCAGCTGGATCGCCCAAGCCCAAGCAGACCGCGACGCCGCGCTCCGCCGCACCTACCGACAACAGCCCGCCCAGACCACAACCCCGGTGACAGCAGACGAGCTCAATGCCATCCTCGACCAGCTCGGCAACCTCGTCGATGCCCTTCGCATGGCCCACCCCGACCACAAGCACGAGGTCTACCGCAGCCTCGGACTCCAGCTGACCTACCAGCCCGAAACACAAACGGTGCGGGCCAGAATTGATCTTGGTCCACACCGTTGGGTTTTTGCGCGTGTCGGAGGAGCGACACGAACCAAAAACCAACCACACCCCCAACCCCACGACCAGGAGGCCCCAGGAGACCACGCCACCGGCGCGACAGCCGACCCTATCGGCCACGCCCCCACAGCCGCTGCATCGACAGTCATCCACGCAAGCCGATCGGGTCAAGCGCCACGCATCCCCGGCGAAGAATCAGGGTCCACAGAATTACCGATGCCGCCGCGCAGCGAAGATCAATGATCCTGTCGATGCGGTGGGCCGACTCCGTCTCCTACGGTCGACTTATCAGCCAGGAACAGAGAGGTGAGGACAATGGGAGAGCATCCAAACGTGGCGGCCGTCAGCTGTATGACCCAGGCGATCGTGGAGAACGACCGGGATGCGTTGGCGAAGTTGTTCACCGAAGACATCGCATTGCACGTGCGCGGTGCGCTGCCGTGCGCGGGCGATCATCACGGGCTTGACGAATTCCTAGGTGCGCTGGGCACGATCTTCGAGATGACCAACGGCGACGTGAAGCTCAAGCAGCTCTTCTGCATCGGCGATGGCGAGTGGGCCGCCGAATGGGAGGAGGCCGTCCTCGGCCGCAACGGGCGCAGCTTCGAGACGAACAACGCGTTCATCTACCACTTCCGCGATGGCCGGATCGCCGAGATGTGGATGATCAACGCAGCACCGGCGGGCAGTGAATCGTTCTGGCGTTGACCATCTAGTGTGGTGTCTTGCAATTGGCTTGACGGTCTGTAGGCTTCTCGTGTGAGTCATGCCGCTGCGCCCTTGCCGCTAACCGAGACCCAACGTGAGGTGTTGGAGTCGTTGTCGCGTTCGACCACGGCCCAGCACCGGCTGGTGTTGCGGGCCCGGGTCCTGCTGCTGGCCGCGGACGGTGTATCCAACATGGATATTGCCGAAGCGGTGGGGGTTTCACGGCCCACGGTGCTGGCGTGGCGGGCGGCGTTTGCCATGGAGGGCTTGTCCTGGGTGGGCGCGCCGATCGCGCCCGGACGCGGCCGTCCGCCGTCGATCCCGGATTCGAAGATCGCCGAGATCGTTGAGCTGACCCTGCGTCACAAGCCTGACGGTGAGACCCATTGGAGCTGCCGATCGATGGCCAAGCGGGTCGGGGTGTCCAAGGCGACGGTGCAACGGATCTGGTCGGCGCGGGGCCTGCAACCGCACCGGGTCGATACGTTCAAGCTGTCGAATGACAAGCGGTTCGAGGAGAAGTTGATCGACGTGGTTGGTCTCTACCTCAACCCGCCGGATCGGGCCGTGGTGTTGTGCGCCGACGAGAAGTCCCAGATCCAGGCCCTGGATCGCACCCAGCCCAGCCTGCCACTCAAGCCCGGGCGGGCCGGCACGATGACGCATGACTACAAGCGTCACGGCACCACCACCCTGTTCGCGGCGCTGGACGTGCTCACCGGCAAGGTGATCGGCAAGTGTTTCGATCGGCACCGCCACGAGGAGTTCCTACGGTTCCTTCGCCTCATCGACACCTCGGTGCCCCGCACCCTGCAGGTCCACATGATCGTCGACAACTACGACACCCACGACCACGCCAACGTCAAGACCTGGCTGGCCCGACACCCGCGCTTCCACCTGCACTTCACCCCCACCTCCTCGTCCTGGCTCAACCTGGTCGAGCGGTGGTTTCGCCAGCTCACCGATAAGGCGATCCGCCGTGGCGTCTTTCACAGCGTGCCCGACCTCATCACCGCGATCGAGGACTACCTACGAGCACACAACGACGACCCGAAACCGTTCGTATGGACCGCCACCGCCGACCAGATCCTCGCCAAGGTCCGACGCGGACGCGTGACCCTCCAACAAATGAAAACTCAAAACTGAGACGGCACACTAGCCGGCCCGGAGGCGAGAATCTAGCCATGGCGGACAGCATCGACCGCGGCCGCGACGCTTTCGATCGGCGGGCGTGGGGCTACGCGTACGAGGAGCTGTCGGCTGCCGCGAAGCGCGAGCCGCTTCAGGTTGACGATCTGGAGCGGCTTGCCTGCGCCGCGTACCTCATCGGCCGGGCCGGGGAAAGCCAGGAGGTCTGGATGCGGGCGCATCAGGAGTGCGCACGCATTGGCGAGGTGGCACGAGCCGCACGCTGCGGCTTCTGGCTCGCCTTCGGCTTGTTGAACAGCGGGCAGCTGGCGCGGGGCGCCGGCTGGGTCGAGCGGGCGCAGCGACTGCTGGACGAACGCCGGCTCAAGTGCGTGGAGCAGGGCTATCTGCGTTACGCTGCGGCGCTGCACACGGTGTTTTCCGGCGATGTCGAGACGGCGCTGGTGGGGTTCCGGCAGTCAACTCGCATCGGGCAACGCTTCCGCGACCCCGAGCTGATCACCCTGAGCCGCATCGGCGAAGGTCGTTGCTTGATCTTCGTCGGCCGCCTTAAGGAAGGCGTGGCCCTTCTGGACGAGGCGATGGTGGCGGTCACCGCGCAGGAGATCTCGCCGATCGCTGTGGGCGATTCGTACTGCACCGTCATCGCGGGGTGCCAAGACTTGTTCGACGTCCGCAGGGCACAGGAGTGGACGGCCGCGCTCAGCGGATGGTGCAACACCCAGCCTGAGCTAGTCATTTACCGCGGCCAGTGTCTGATCCATCGCGCGGAACTCATGCGGCTGCATGGGGCGTGGGCCGCGGCGCTCGACGAAATCTCGCGCGCATGCGGCCGGCTTGCCGATCCGCCCGACCAGCCGGCCCTTGGCACTGCCTGGTACGTGCGCGGTGATCTGCATCGCGTGTGCGGCGAGCTGGCCGAGGCGGAGGATGCCTATCGCGCGGCCAACGAGCTGGGGCGTCAGCCCCAGCCGGGACTCGCGCTGTTGCGCCTCGCCCAGGGAGAGGTGGCTTCGGCTAACGCCGCCATCCGCCGGCTCAATCATGAAGTGCAAGATCCGATCTCGCGCGTGGGAGTCTTGGCGCCGTTCGCCGAGATTGTTCTCGCCGCGGGCGACCCAGAGGCGGCGAGCGGGGCGGCGGACGAGCTGAAAGCCCTTGCCGCGCAGTTCAACCAGCCATATCTGCAAGCGTTAAGCGCGCACGTCGAAGGGACGGTCTTGTTGGCACGCAACGATCCCGGTGCCCTGGCCGTATTGCGCGGCGCCTGGAGGCATTGGTGCGGAATCGATGCACCGTACGAGGCGGCTCGGGTCAGGGTCCTCATCGCTCAGGCGTGCCGGGCCATGGGCGACGAGGATGGCGCCGAGATGGAGTTGGACGCGGCTCGCACGGCATTCACCGAATTGTCGGCCTCGCTCGACCTCGCCCACGTGCAGGCACTGTCACACATGGACGAACCGCGGCACGACCATGGCCTCACGCCACGTGAGCTCGAAGTCCTCGTCTTGGTAGCCAAGGGCAAGACCAACCGCCAGATTGCCGATGACCTTTTCATCAGCGAGAAGACCGTTGCCAGCCACCTCAACCACATATTCGCGAAGCTAGGCGTTCCCTCACGAGCCGCCGCCACTGCCTATGCGTACGAAAACGAACTCACATAGGTAGCAGGCGCTGGGCATCCGTGGGCCTGACCCGTCCTGACGGACATCCGTCGAGGACGGCCAAGCCGCCGTCGACCAGCTCCTGAACCGTCTCGCCGACATCGCCACCCCCGCCGGACCGACCCCACGGCAGCTCCACGCCGAACCCGGCAGGCAATTGCCCCTGACCGTGCTGCTTCCAACCGGAAGGTAGGTACGACAACCAGATGCGCCCAACCCTGTTCACTGTCGATCAGCCCAGCCCCGGACGGCTCAGCACCATGGCCAAGCCCCGAGGCGGTGACTGGCTC
>JBLNGJ010000461.1:0-2982 GCA_050264675.1 Micromonosporaceae bacterium | reverse complement strand
GCTGCTCCGGCTCCATGGCGCTCACGACGACGGCGGTGAAGAGGTTTAGCACGACGAACGTCGACACCAGGATGAAGATCACGAAGAACAGCCACGCCATCGGATGGGCGGGTAGCACGTCGCGGGCGATGTCGGGCCAGGCCTCCCCGGTCATCACCTGGAACAGGGTGAACAGCGAGGTACCGAGGTCGCCGAAGTGCTGCGGCGTGCTCTTGCCGTAGAGCTCAGTGGTGAGCACCGCGCCGATGTAGAGCACGAGCCCGAGCAGCAGGATGATCGAGATCATGGCGGGGATCGCCGAGAGCAGTGCGGTGACGACCCGCCGCATCCCTGGCACCACCGAGACCAGCCGCAGCGCCCGCAGGATCCGCAGCGCCCGTAGCACCGACAGGCCACCGGAGGACGGCACCAGCGACAGGCCGACCACGAGCAGGTCGAAGACGCTCCACGGGTCGCGGAAGAAGCGCTGGCGGTGCGCGTACAGGCGCAGCAGCAGCTCCACCACGAAGAAGACCAGAGCCGCGCGGTCGATGACGTGGAGCACCCCGGCGAAGCGGGACTCGACGGTGTCTGAGGACTCCAGTCCGAGGGTGGCCGCGTTGATCAGGATGACCGTGACGACCACACGCTGGAACCGGGCGGATTCGACGAGATCGCGGATGCGTTCGCGGCTCGTCCCGGCAGCGCCGCTGCGGAGGGACTGGACGAGACTGCGCATCTGTGCTCCTCAACCGAGGTTGCCGGGTAGCGATCACGATAATGTGTGCCCGGCTCACAATGGCTCCTCCACACGCACAGTGCTCGGCCGAACGGTCAGGTGCGGCTCTTGCGCGGCTCCGGCACGATGTGCCCATGTCATCGATGTCCCGGTCGGGCGGGCTGCAGTTCGCCGACCTGTTCCAGCGGGCAGTCGAGCAGCTCGGCAGCGACCGCGCCCCGGTCCGGGTCGGTGGCCTCTACGGCCTGGAGATGCTGGCCCAGGACCACCCGCGCAGCCGGGTGGCCGCGGTCGAGCTGATCTGCGCGTACCTGCGGATGCCCGTGGCCGAGGCGGTAGTCGCCGGTGACGACGAGCTGCAGGTGCGCCTCGCCGCCCAGCGGATCCTCGTCGCCCACCTGCACCCGGGCGACCCAGGCCGGTTCTGGCCGGACACCACATTGGACCTGCGGGGCGCGACGCTGGTCGAGCTGGACCTGTCGGGGTGCCGGGTCGACGGCCTGGCTCTCTTCGACCGGGCCGAGTTCTTCGGCGCGACCCGGCTGCGCGGCACGGTGTTCGGCGCCGACGCGGCGTTCCGGTCGGTCAACTGGTACTCCCACGCCTGGCTCGAGCGGGCGGTGTTCCGCCGTCATGGCCTCTTCGACGGTTCGGTGTTCCACGGCGACGCGTGGTTCGGGGAGACCACCTTCGCCAACCGGGCCGCGTTCACCGGGACGGTCTTCGCCGGCCACGCCTGGTTCGGCGGCGCCCACCTGCACGGCCCGGCCCTGCTGACCGGCGCCGCGTTCCGGCGTTCGGCCGGCTTCCGGGGCGCGACGTTCCACGCCGGCGCGAACCTCGACGGGTGCACGTTCGCCGGTCCGGCCCGGGTCAGCCGCATGGAGGACCGCTGGAACCTCTGCCCGCCCGGCTGGGCGGTGGCGGTCGATCCCGACAACTGGTGCGTCGGCGATCTCGTCCCGGCCCACCGTCCCGCCCTCGCCGAGGCGGCCGACAGCGAGCCCGCCGACACGACCGACCCGCTCGCCTGATTTCCTATCGGCGTTGGACCAGACCTAGTCCTGGCTCGTGACCTGCTTGCGCCACCACTTCTGGCCCGACTCGGGCAGTGTGTCGATGGGGTCGTAGTACGCGTACCGCTTGGCGAGCGCGTCGGCGTCCTCGCCCTCGATGGAGGTGCGGTAGTTCTTCGTCCAGTACGAGATGCCGTGCTCGCGGTCGTACTCGGTGACCATGTGCACCCAGCGCTTGCCGACGAACGGGACGTCGCACACGATCCGCGGGGTCGCGTAGCCGGGCAGGTAGCCCATGATGTCGTGCTGCAGCTCCTGGGCCCGCCAGACCGCGACCCGCCAGTGCTCCGCGTTCGGGATCATGTCGCACATGTAGAAGTAGTACGGCAGGATGCCGGCCTCGCCCTGCAGCGCGAAGCACAGCTCGAGCAGCTCTGCCGTCGTGTCGTTGACGCCCCGCATCAGCACACCCTGGTTGCGGACGTCGCGCACACCGACGTCGAGTGCCGTCTTCGCCGCGAGGGCCACCAGCGGGGTCACCGAGTTGGCGTGGTTGACGTGGGTGTGGATGGCGAGGTTGACCCCGCGCCGGGCGGCGGTGCGGGCCACCCGTTCCAGCCCCTCCACCACGTCGGGGGCGAGCCAGTGCTGGGGCAGCGCCATGAGCGCCTTCGTCGCGAGGCGGATGTCGCGGATCGTCTCGATGTCGAGCAGCCGCATCAGATAGGACTCGAGGTTGCGCCACGGCACGTTGGCCACATCGCCGCCGGAGACCACGACGTCCCGCACGCCGGGGTGGGCCCGGAGGTAGGCGATCTGCGCGTCGTAGCGCTCGACCGGCTTGAGCGTCAGCTTCAGCTTGTCGATCTGCGCGGTGGAGTTGCCGACGAGGTCCATCCGGGTGCAGTGGCCGCAGTACTGCGGGCAGGTCGAGAGCAGTTCGGCCAGCACCTTCGTCGGGTAGCGATGGGTGAGCCCCTCGGCGACCCACATGTCGTGCTCGTGCAGCGAGTCACGGGTCGCGTGCGGGTGGGAAGGGAAGTCGGTGCGGCGGTCGGACGCGACCGGGACCATGTAGCGGCGCACCGGGTCGGCGTAGAGCGCGTCGGTCCACGATCCGGGCGCGGTCGCGGTCAGCTCCGGCGCCATCGTGTTGACCATCTGCGGGGGGAGGAGCATCGACATCGTCGCGTACGCTCGCTGGTCGGCCTCGAGGTCGGCGTAGAAGCGCTCGTCGACGAGATCGCC
>JBLNGJ010000460.1:0-2880 GCA_050264675.1 Micromonosporaceae bacterium | reverse complement strand
CGAGTTGGGCGGTCAGGGTGAAGGAGATGGTCTCCGAGGAGGCGGCGGTGAACCGGCGGGCCATCAGCTCGCGGGCTGGGTGTAGGTGCCGGAGGTGACCGTGACGTCGGATCCGGTGGTGATGGCGGTGGTGGCGAGGTTGACCGCCGCGCCGGAGGTGGCACAGACCCCGTCGAAGACGGCGCTACCGGCGGAGTCGTAGAACCGCGCCCACCCGGCGGTGTCGGTCGCCACCGCCGTCCCCGTCGGTTCGGGGGTCACGTCCAACGTGCACACACCCGTGGCGGCGTCGCCGTAGGCGGGATCGTTGAGCGTGACCGTGGCCAGCAGCGTCCCGGTCGCGGCGGCCTGGGGGCTGGCCGGGGCCGAGCCGGTGCGGATCTCCACATACCCCGCGCCGGAGCCGGCGTCGATCAGGTCGACCACCGCGTTGGCGGCGGCGTTACGTGATGTGGTGGCGAGGGTGATCGCGCCCATCAGCGCGTCCCGTCATCCGTCCAACCGTCGAACGGGCAGAACAGCTTCCCGTCGGGTCCGGTGACCAGCGGCTCGCCGTCGTTCGGGCACGCCACCGGTGGCTGGGTCTTCTCCTGGCGCGACTGGTCGGCCGCCTCGTGGAGGATGTCGAGCAGCTGCTGCCAGGACACGACCTACCTACTCCGTGTCGCCGAACTGATATTCGGGCTCGCCCGCCTTGATCTCGGCGTCGACCTTGGCGTCGTCCGCGGTCAGCCGCTCGATGAGTTCGTCCTTGTTGCCGGAGCGGGACAGGCCCCGCCGCTCGCACTCGCCCTGCAGGTCGGTGCGCAGCCACGTCGAGTACTGCGAGACCGGCTCTGTCACTTCGGCCTCTTCGACGACCTCGACGGGCTCCGCCGCCACGGTGTCGACGGCACTCGGGCCCGTGCTCGGGCCGGCGTGCTTGCTGATCTTCGGCATGTCCCACTCCCAGATGTACTCGGCCGCGCCGCAGTGCGGACACACGTCGGATGAATAGATGGTGGCGCACTCCACACAGACCCTCACGTCAGTCCCACCATCGATGACATGGTGCGGTGCAGGGTCACGACCTCGGCCGCGGTCAGGGCCTTGCCGGTGATGAACGGCAGCGCGATACGGCCGTGGAACTCCTCCGCCGGCGCCGCCGTCACCCCCGAGCAGCCGATCGTCAGCGGCGTGGCGGTGTCCTCCATCGCCACGTAGGCGCCGGTCTCGGCGGTCGTGCCGTCGTTGACCAGCGCCGCGTTGACGTACAGGTTGACCACCGGGGCGGTCTCGCCGCCGTCGTAGGTGGCGACCACGAACTGCCACTGCCCCAACGTCACCGCCGCCGTGGACGCGGCGATCTCGGTGGTGTCGGCAGACTCGTCGTAGAGTTCCAGGCTCAGCTTGCCGGCCGCGTCCAGCCACAGCTTCCACTCCCGGGTGACGGTCGACGTGGAGTACTTGGCGATGATCGCGTTGGAGGCGATCGCGTTGGGCCGGATCCACGCGCCGACACTGAACGGGGCATCGATCGTGCCGTCGCCGAAGGTGTAGTTGGCGTGGTCGATGCCGGCCAGGTGGTGGTCGCCGGTCGGGTGGAAGTGGTAGGAGTACAGCCCCGAGGGCATCAGCAGCGGGGAGAAGTCGTCCTCCAGCGCCTCGGCCGCGCCGGCCGTCTCCGACGGGATCACGTCGCCGACCCCGATGCAGGTCACCAGGATGCCGGTCTTCTCCCAGAACGGCCACAGCGACGTGGCGGTGGTGCCCAGCGTGGACAGGATGTCGTTGAGACGCCCGTCGGTGCCGCGGATGTAGGCGCTCACGGTCCCTCCTCGCGGTAACGGGCCAGCACTGAGGCGGGGATCGGGCCGCGGGCCGCGACCTCGACGTCGTGGACGGCGGCCCACGCGCGCACAGCCGCCGGATCCTCAGCCGGCGCAGGAGCCTCCTGCGCCGGCTGGGTGTACGGGCCGAGCTTGCCGCGCGCGCGCAGGATCTCCGCCGGAGTCGGCGGAGGTGTGCGCTTCATCAGGCGGCGACCAGGGTCGCGCCGTTGTCCAGCGGGATCCAGAAGACCACCCAGGTGATCTCACCGTCGGTGCCCAGCGACACCGACTCGATCTGGCCCACCGGGATGATGAGCATCCCGGTCAACGGTGATGCCGCCACGGTGGTGGTGGAGCCGCCGGTGATCGCCGCCGCCGGGGAGGCCATGGACAGCACCGCCCCGGCCGGGGTGTCGTTGGTGCCCAGGTCCGTCGCCGTGCACAGGTCCATCGTCGTGCCGGTGGTCGGGTTGGAAACCAGCTTGTAGGAGTTGGCCACCGTGATCGCGGTGCCGACGATGCCGTAGATGCTGGTGATCCCCACCCGCCCGCCCGCGATCGTGAACAGCGCCACCGTGGTCGCGGCCAGCGTGCCGGTGGACTTGCTGACCCGCTGGCCCATGTTGATCAGCCGCAGCTGGTCGGCCTGGATGAGAGTGCTCATAACTTAGCTCCCCTACACCAGTGCCGGAAGGTTCTCGGGCTTACGCTGCACCTTCAGGTCGTGCAGGATCGCCGTCACCAGACCGGCGCCGGTCGAGGTGAGCTTGACCCAGTCGAAGCCGGCCGACAGTTCGGCCGCGGTGACCGTGATCACCGCCACGTCCTGCGACGCGGTCGGCACGATCGTCGACGCGGCGGCGTGGGTCACCTTCGACCACGCCGCCCCGACCGTGGCCGAGATGTAGAAGTCGGCCATCGTGGCGAGGACCTGCGCGCCCGTGCCCGCCTGGGCCGTGGCCTCGGTGAGGGTGTAGGTGTCGCCGGCCGCGTTGACGCAGACGAACGTGACCGCGTCCGCGTCGCGCAGCGACACATACACGTCATCGGCGATGGGAAGGACGTTGAA
>JBLNGJ010000459.1:0-13878 GCA_050264675.1 Micromonosporaceae bacterium | reverse complement strand
CTGCACGGTGACGTCCAGCGCGGTGGTCGGCTCGTCGGCGATGAGCAGGTCGGGGTTGTTCACCAGCGCCATCGCGATCATCGCCCGCTGGCGCATGCCGCCGGAGAACTGGTGCGGGTAGTCGTCGAGCCGGCGGGCCGCCTGGGGGATGCCGACCCGCGAGAGCATGTCGATGGCGTGGCGGCGGGCCTGCCGGTTGGAGACGTCCTGATGCACCCGGTACGCCTCGATGATCTGTGCACCGACCGAGTAGTAGGGGTGCATGGCCGAGAGCGGATCCTGGAAGATCATGGCCATCCGGCGGCCGCGCAGCTGCCGGACCTCGTCGGCCGGTGCGCCCACGAGCTGCTGGCCGTCGAGCCAGATCTCGCCGGTCATGTTCACCGATGCACCACGGTGCAGGCCCATGATGGCCAGGCTGGTCACGCTCTTGCCCGAGCCTGACTCGCCGACGATGCCGAGCGTGCGACCGCGCTCGAGCCCGAACGAGAGCCCGTCGACGGCCTTGACCACGCCGTCGTCGGTAGTGAAGTGCACGCGCAGGTCCCGAACCTCGAGGAAGGAGGTCGGCGCGGGCGAGGACGCGCCCTCCGGCGCGTCGCGGCTAAAGGCGAGAAGGCTCACGACAGCCGCACCCGCGGGTCGACGACCGCGTAGAGGATGTCCACCACGAGGTTGGCCACGACGATGAAGATGGCGCCCAGGATGACGACCCCGAGCACCTTAGGCAGGTCCTGGTTGGTGATGGCGTCCACCGCGTACTTTCCGATGCCGGGCAGGGAGTAGGTGCTCTCGGTCAGGATCGCCCCGCCCAGCAGCAGGCCAAGGTCGAGACCGAAGATGGTGATGATGGGCGTCAGGGTCGACCGCAGGCCGTGGCGCACCACGACCCGCCGCTCCAACAACCCCTTGGCCCGGGCCGTGCGGATGTAATCCTCACTCATCGTCTCGAGCATGCCGGCACGGCTGAGCCGGGCGTAGAGCGCCGCGTAGAGGAAGGCCAGCGTGATCCAGGGCAGGATCAGGTCGTAGGCCCACGCGGCCGGGTTCTCGGTGATCGGCGTGTAACTGCTGCCCGGCGCGGTCAGGTGCAGTTTGTACGAGAAGATCGCGAGCGAGACCAGGCCGGTGAAGAAGATGGGCAGCGAGACGCCGGCCAAGGCGATACTCATCGCCGCCCGGTCGAAGACGCTCCCCTTACGAAGCGCGGAGAGCACGCCCGTGGCAACCCCGGCGATGACCCAGATGACCGCCGCGCCGAAGGCCAGTGAGGCGGTCACGGTCATCCGGTCGAGCAGGTCGGGCCAGACCGGGTTCTGGGTGATGAACGAATAGCCGAAGCATGGTGGCGGGCAGTGCACCGTGATGGGGCCGGTGTCGTAGTCGGCGCCCACCACGATGCCCTTGACGAACCGTCCATATTGGATATAGAGCGGGTCGTGGAAGCCGAGCTTGTCGGCGATCACCCGCAGTTGCGCCTCGTTCGCGCTCTTGCCGACATAGCGAGAGGCCAGGTCCTCCGGCGTGGCACCGGCCAGCCGAGGGATGTAGAAGAAGATCCCGAAGGTGACCACGCTCACGACGAAGAGCAGCAGCACCGCCGCGATCAGCCGCCTGACGATGTAAGTGACCACTGTGGTCGGCCGGCGGTGGCCGGCGGGTCACCCCGCCGGCCACCGCGCGCCTTCACCTGCCTCTCGCTATTGGCTCGCCGAACGGCTTACGACGTCTTGGCGACACCCATCGCCGTGACGTCGTAGTAGCCACCCAGGCCATCGTTGACGAACACGTTGGTGATCGTGTCGGGCCGGTACAGCAGCACCTTCGCCCACACGCCCGGCAGCACCAGCGCGTTCTCCATGACCGTCTTGTCGATCTGCGGCCAGATCGCCTCCCGCGCCTTGGCGTCGGTCGCGGCCAGCGCCTGGTCGAGCAGGGCGTCGACGGCAGGCAACTTCACCGTGAGGTTGGTGTTACCACCGGAGGCCCGGATCACCCGGCTGTCGACGATCTGCTGCAGGAAGCCGAAGCCATCCGGCCAGTCGGCGCCCCACCCGTTCATCATCAGGCCGAGCTTGTTGGTCTTGGCGTAGTCGGGCTTGCCGGCGTAGAGCTTGAAGTAGTCACCCTGCGGGTAGGGCTTGAGCGTGAGCTTGATGCCCACCTTGGCCAGCGACTGCTGCATCGACTCGGCGGTCGCCTTCTCCTTCGGGCGCTCGGCCCGGTAGGACAGGTTGGTCTCGAAGCCGTTGGGCTGCCCGCACTCGGTCAGCTCCTTCTTGGCCGCGTCGGCGTCGCCGTTCGGCTTGGCCAGGAAGTTGTAAAGGTCGCTCTTCTGCGCACCCGGAATCGTTGGCGGCATCATGTTCGTGGCGATCTCGCCACCGTACTGGCCACCGTAGGCCCGCAGGTAGCCCTCGTGGTCCGCGGCGAGCTCTACTGCCTTGCGGCAGTGGATGTTGTCCAGCGGCGCCACATCGGGGTTGATCGAGATGTACCAGAGCCGGGCCAACTGGGCCAGGTCAGCGTGCTTCTTGTTGTTGGCGTCGTTGACGATCTTGCTCTGGGTCGCCGCCTGCACGCCGGTGCCCGCGATATCCATATCGAGGTTGCCGGCGATCAGCCGGTTGTCGATGTCGTCGGCGTTGACGTTCAGCTGCACCTCGATGCGGTCCGGCAGCGCCTTGCGGTTCGGGTCGATCGCCGCGCTCCAGTTCGGGTTGCGCTTGAGCGAGAAGCTCTTGCCCAACTCGTTGGTGTCGAACATGTACGGGCCGGAGGAGACCACGTGCTCCTTGTACTTGGTGCCGGTGTCCTTCGCGATCGGCACCGGGATGGTGGCCGGCAGCATGGCGAAGTAGTCGAACCCGCCGAAGGCCACCTTGAGGCGGAAAACGATGGTCCGGTCGTCCGGCGTCTCGATCGCCTTGAGGCCGAGCTTGTCCGGGCTCGGGTCCTTGTACGGGCTGGTATAGCCCTGGGTGTCCAGGAAGTCCCCGAAGTACGTCGGGCCGTTCGGGAACGTCTCCTTGTCCATGGAGCGCTCCACGCCGTACTTGACGTCCTTGGATGTGATCGGCGTGCCGTCCTCAAACTTCACGCCGGCCCTCAGCTTGTAGGTCCAGGTCTTGCCGTTGTCACTCGGCACGCCCAGGGTCTCCGCCAGGTCCGGAACGAGGTTGGCGCCTGCCGGGCCGGGCACGGTGCCGAACATCACCAGCGCGCGGCCGTAGAGGCGGATGAAGTTCCATGAGTAGCCGTAGTAGGTATCGGCCGGGTCCAACGAGTCCCAGTCGCCGGAGTTGGCGATCCGGAGCGTGCCGCCCTTCTTGTCGGACGGGTTGTACACCTTCCCGACGCCCGCGTTGAACGCCGCCTCCGGGCCCTTGTTCTCGTTCGTCGTACCCGGCTTGCTGCAGCCCCCGAGAATCAGGGCCAGTGCGGTGCCTACGGCGGCCGCACCGAGCAAGGGTCGTCTCCTCATCTGCGGATGCACCCCTTCGTGTCGATGGAACAGCTGTGTAGATGGAACGGTGGGTTCGGTGTTTCACCGCCCTCGCGGGTCGAGAGCGTCGCGGAGTCCGTCGCCAAAGAGGTTGAAGGCGAGGACCGTAATGAAGATCGCGAGGCCGGGGAAAATCATGAAGTACGGCGCCGCCTCGTACCACCGGGTCGCGTCCGACAGCATGCCGCCCCAGGTGGCGGTGGGCGGACGGACGCCGACGCCCAGGAACGACAGCGCCGCCTCGAAGAGGATGTTCGTCGGAATGAGCAGGGTCGAGTAGACCAGGATCGGCGCCACCAGGTTGGGCAGCACCTCACGAATGATGATGTACGGGCGGCGCGCGCCGAGGCTGCGGGCGGCGTCGACGAACTCACGTTCCCGTAGGGACAGCGTCTGCCCCCGGATGATCCGGCCGATATACGGCCAGTTGAAGAAGCCGATGATGAACACCAGCAACGCGATGCGCAGGGTGTCACCGTTGAGCCCGAACGCGCGGTCGGGAATCACGCCGGCCAGCGCGATCGCGAAGAGCAGCAAGGGAAACGCCAGGAAGACGTCCATGGTCCGGCTGATCGCCGCGTCGACCCACCCGCCCCAGTAGCCGGCGATGACGCCGAAGATGACGCCGATGACAACCGAGAGTGCGGTGGCGAGGAACGCAATGAGCAGCGAGATACGCGAGCCGTAGACGACGCGGCTGAACAGATCCCGCCCGTTGAGCGGCTCAATGCCGAAGAGGAAGTCGCGGTTCATGCCACCGAAGCGGGTCTCCGGCAGCTGGGTGTCGGCGTTGATGAGCTTCTGGTGGAACTCGTTGGGCGGATGTCCAAAGAGGCCGATGATCAGCGGCGCGATGATCGCCACGATGATCAGGAAGATAACGACGGCACCGCCGGCCATGGCCACCCGGTCACGCTTGAACCGCATCCACGCGATCTGACTGAGCGACCGGCCGACGATGGCCCGGCCGGGGCCCGAAACCGGGGGCAGGTCCTCAACGATCGCCGGTTCCTCGCCCAGCATGGTGGCCGGGCTCGCCGGGTCAGGTACCAACACCATGAGCGCCTGGCCCCTTTCTGCCGCTGCGGGTGCAAGCGTGGCGGTGGCGGTTCCGGCTCGCAAGCCGAACTGTCAGCGCGGGACTGCTCAGCACAGGAACGTGCGACGGCACCTGTCGGAGCCGTTAGGAGAAACCGTTACCCAGAGCCGCCGAGCGGTCAAGACCAATGGACACCTGTAACCAACATCAGGCCGCGTCGTGACGGCTACGTGATCCTCGTCATTGACCACTGCGGATGATTAGGACATTTCACCCGATCGATTATTGCGCGAATTTTGCGCCTCGCACCGGCCCTGAACTGGGCGATCAGACCGCACGACGACCCTCGAAGGCCCGCCCGAGGGTGATCTCATCGGCATACTCAAGATCACCACCAACCGGCAGGCCGCTGGCCAGCCGGGTTACCGCGATGCCCATCGGCTTGACCATGAGGGCCAGATACGTAGCGGTAGCCTCGCCCTCAGTGTTCGGATCGGTGGCCAGGATCAGCTCCTTGACCGTGCCGGCACTCAGCCGCACCATCAGCTCGCGCACCCGCAGGCTGTCGGGGCCGACGCCCTCGAGCGGGTTGATCGCTCCCCCGAGCACGTGGTAACGGCCGCGGAACTCGCCGGTCCGCTCGATCGCGACCACGTCCTTGGGCTCCTCGACCACGCAGAGCGTCTCATCGGTGCGGCGCGCGTCCCGGCAGATCCGGCACAGCTCCTCCTCGGCCACGTTGAAGCAGGTCGCGCAGAAGCGCACCTGGTCCTTGACCCGCTGCAGGGTGGCCGCGAGCCGGGCCACATCGGCCGGGTCGGCCTGCAGGATGTGAAACGCCAGACGCTGCGCGCTCTTCGGGCCGATGCCCGGCAGCCGGCCGAGCTCCTCGATGAGATCGGCGATCGCACCTTCGTACATGTCTGACTACAGACCCGGCTCGGCTACAGACCCGGCAGGCCGAGGCCGCCGCCCATCCCGCCCAGCCCGGCGGAGAGCGGCGCCATCTTCTCTTCGCTCACCTCGTGGGCCTGGGCCGCGGCGTTGTGCACCGCGGCGAGCACCAGGTCCTCCAGCGTCTCGACATCCTCCGGATCGACCACCGTCGGATCGATCTTCACGCTCCGGAACTCACCGGCCGCGGTCATCGTCACCGTGACCAGGCCGCCGCCGGACGTGCCGGTCACCTCGGTCTCGGCCAGCTCGGCCTGCGCCGCGGCGAGCTGCTGCTGCATCTGCTGCGCCTGCTTCATGATCTTTTGCAGGTTCGGCTGTCCACCGGGCCGCACGGCGTGCTCCTTCGCTCGGTCGCGGTCGATCGCGTCACCGCCGAGCCTAGTCGGGGTCCGGTCGATCCGGCCGGCCGGCCGCCCGCCGACGCACAAGGCCCATCGGTCGCCATAGCCTGGCGCGAATGGCAGACGGCCTCTTCGCGTCGAAGATCACGATTCTTGGCCTGCAACGTGCAGTCCGACGCCGTCTGACTGCACATTTTCAGCCGGCAATCACGATCATCAGGGGTGGCGGCGTGCCCCGCGGAGGTCAGCACCGTGCCCCGCGGAGGTCAGCACCGTGTCCCGCGGAGGTCAGCGGCGTATCCCGCGGAGGTCAGCTCTCGCCGATGCGTTCGGCCCCGAGCTGCTCGGTGAGCAGCCGAAGTGCCTGCTCCTCGCTGCTCAGCCGGGGGGCGGTCGGCTCGTCGAGGGGCTCGTCGTCGGGGTCGAAGCCGTCGTCGCCAGTGCCGGCCTGGGCCGCCGCGGCTCGCGCCGCCGGGGCTGACCCACTGGGCGCCGGCGCCACAGCTTCCCGGGAACCGGTCGACGGAGAGCGCGCAGCCGCCGCCCGTCCGCCCCGGCCGCCCCGGCCGGACGACGCACCCGCTTCGCCACCGCCCCGGCTGGAACGTGCGCCGGTGCCGCCAGCGCTGCGGGAGGCGGAGCCCCGTACACCGGCCGCGTCAGCCCCGCGGGCCGGCGCCTCCGAGCTGGTACGGCGGGCTGGCGCCCCCGCACTCGTCCCCGCATCTGCGCTCGCCCCGGCATCGACGTCAGCCCCGCCTAGTCGGGCGGGCGTCGGCCAGTCGCCGCCGCTGGCGCCGCCCGGCGCGGACGCGAGCGGCTCCGGCGCCGCGGCGGTTCGCGGCCCGGTGCCGGGCAGCGTCGGCTCGCCGGCGACCTCACAGCGCACACTCCAGCTGCCGCCGAGCACCTCGGCGACCGCATCGATGAGCAGCTCCGGTGAGCCACTGAGCATGGTGGCGTGCACGCCGTGGCGGAAGACGAGCACCAATGTGTCGCCTTCGACCTCGCGTACGGTCGCCTCACGTACCACCGCCCAGGCCCGCTGGCTCTTGCGCCGGACCATGGTCAGCACCTCGTCCCAGACCCGGCGGACCGCGGCCGCGTCGAGCCGCCCACCGGAGGCCGCCACCGACGACGCGACCACCGACGATGCGACCACCGACGCCGCGGCCGGTGCGGGGACGGGCGGCGACGGTGCGGCGGCGGTGACCGGCTCGGTCGGGCCGGAAGCAGCGGTCGGACGAGGAGCGGCGACCGTCTCTGGGCCGGTACGCGCGGGTGGGGCGGACACCGGCACCGACGCGGCTCCCGGCCCGTCGGCCGGCGCCGCCGGGTGGGTGGCGGAGCTCACCGGGTGGGCGGTGGACGGCTCGGCGGCGCCGAGGCGTCGCTCCATGCGCTCCACCCGTTGCAGCAGTGCCCCGGTCGACTCCTCGGCCCCCGGCAGCAGCATCCGCGCCACGATGAGCTCCAGCAGCAGCCGCGGTGCCGTCGTACCCCTCATCTCAATCAGTCCGTTGTGGACGATGTCGGCCAGGCGGGACAGCGTGGCCGGACCCATCCGGGAGGCCTGCCCGGTCATGCGCTCGAGCTGGTCGGCCGGCGCGTCGATGATGCCGTTGGCCGTCGCGTCGGGCACCTGTTGGAGCACGATGAGGTCACGCAGCCGCTCGAGCAGGTCACCGGCGAAGCGGCGGGCGTCGTGGCCGGCGTCGGCGACCCGGTCAACGGTGGCGAAGGCGGCCCCACCGTCGCCGGCGGCGAGCGCGTCGACCATCTCGTCGATGAGCGCCACGTCGGTGACCCCGAGCAGGGCGACCGCCCGCTGGTAGCTCACCCCCGACCCGCTGGCCCCGGCGATGAGCTGGTCGAGCACGGAGAGCGAGTCGCGCACCGAGCCGCCACCGGCCCGGACCACGAGCGGAAAGACCGCCGGCTCGACCGTGACGCCTTCCTGCTGGCACAGCGACTCCAGGTAGGGCCGCAGCACGCTCGGCGGCACCAGCCGGAACGGGTAGTGATGGGTGCGGGATTTGATGGTGCCGAGCACCTTCTCCGGCTCGGTGGTGGCGAAGACGAAGGTCACGTAGTCGGGCGGCTCTTCGACGAGCTTGAGCAGCGCGTTGAACCCCTGGGTCGAGACCATGTGGGCCTCGTCGATCACGTACACCTTGAAACGGCTGGCGACCGGGGCGAAGATGGCCCGCTCGCGCAGGTCACGGGCGTCGTCGACGCCGCCGTGGCTGGCCGCGTCGATCTCGATGACATCGATCGACCCGGGCCCGTCGAGCGCCAGCGCACGGCACGAGTCGCACTCGCCGCACGGTTCCGGCGTGGGGCCCTTCGCGCAGTTGAGGGACCGGGCGAGGATGCGCGCCGAGGACGTCTTGCCGCAGCCGCGCGGCCCGGAGAAGAGGTACGCATGGTGCAGCCGACCCGAACGCAGCGCCTGCGTCAACGGCTCGGTGACGTGCTCCTGCCCGATCACCTCGGCGAAGGTGCGCGGCCGGTACTTGCGGTAGAGCGCCAACGCCATGGCTTCACCCCCGCGCCACGGTACCGCCCGGGACCGACACCGTCACCGCCCGCCAGCGTGCCGCGCGGCACCCGCCGTCCCGGTGCCGTCCGTACCTGTTTCGAACACAGCGTTGACCCTGGCTTAGCGCGTACCTGTGAGTCTGATCCGCAACCAGCACGAGGCCTGGTCGCACCACCACGACAGGAGGACCCCGGATGAGACGAATCGTGGCGCTCGCCGCGGCCGCGTTAACGCTGGCCGGCACGCTCGCGACGACCGCCTGCACGCCGCGCGCCGGCCGGACCGGCGGCGCCTCGACCAGCGAGCAGGGCGGAGCGCCGCCGGCACCCGCGGCCGGGCTCGGCTCGGGCGGTGGCATCGACAGCGGTGCCGCCGACCGCGATCTCAGCTCGGTCGACTCGCTGCTCACCGGCGTCGACGCCGAGCTGGCCAACGCTGACAAGACCCCCGAAGACGCGGACTGAGAGGCCGATGATGAAGCGAATCCTCCGTACGCTCGGGGCCATCGTGCTCGCCACCGGGCTGGCCGCCGGTCTGGTCGGGACGCTGGCGAGCCCGGCCCAGGCCGACGACGCGACCACGCTGAGCCGGGCCAAGACCGAGCTCACCCGGCGCATCGACCTGCGGCTGGGCGCGCTGCAGCGCTTCGACGGGGCGGTCACCGCCGCCGCCCACCTGACCGCCGCCCACGACCGCACGCTGCACTCGCTCATCGCCGACGACCTGGCCGGCCTGCGCGCGCTGCGAGCCAAGGTTGCCGGCGAGACGACCCTGTCGGCCCTGCGGGCCGACGCGGTGAGCATGGTCAACGACTACCGTGTGTTCATCCTGGTCGGGCCGAAGGTGCGGCTGACCATCGTCGGCGACCATGAAGCCGCCGCGGCCGAACGGCTACAGACGGCCCACAACACCCTCGCCGACCTGGTCGCGAAGGCGAAGACGGCCGGCACGGACGTCACCCACGCCGAACAGGATCTCGCCGACATGCAGGCCGCCATCGACAAAGCCAAGGCCGATATGGACGGTCAGGTCGCCGCACTGCTCGCGATCCAGCCGGGTCCGGACGGCGACGCAATCCGCGCGGCGGTGGGCGCGGTCCGCCGGGCGCTCGGGGCGGCCCGGCTCGACCTGCGCACGGCGCTCGCGGAGGCGAAGGCGGTGCGCAACTTCCTACGGAGCCTGTAGGCGCACCGTCGGGGTGCACTTGCCTCTACTCCTGGGGGCAACTTTCAGGAACGAGCCCTCGTCCGTTCAACGGATAGGGCTCGTTCCTTGATGTTGCCGCGGCCCGGGCCCGGTTGCGGCGACCCGACCCGAGAAATGAGCAAGGCCCCCCGTGCACCCGCCAGAGCCTGCTTATCCTTGCTGCCTTCCGGCCCTGGGGAGGTTCACAGGTTAGCGCCGCACGAGGGGCTATGCCCGATTCTACCCGAGTGAGATCAGCATCCGAGCTTGGGTATCCTGGCCCGCGGAGGATTCGCCTAGAGGCCTAGGGCGCACGCTTGGAAAGCGTGTTGGGGGAGACCCCTCACGAGTTCGAATCTCGTATCCTCCGCCAGCCAGGCTCAGCTCTCCGCGAAGCACCCACCCGACGTCGCCTGGAAGAACGTCTCCGGCCAGACATCGCGGAAGATGCATGTGGTGGCCGAGGTGAAGCTGGTGAACGGCGCCCGGAACGATCCGGTGTAGGTGTTGGTCGTGCAGTTGGCATTGTCGACGATCTTGGTGATGTTGGCGCGGTAGCCGCGGTCGCTGACCACCGCCCGGGCCGTCTGGCCGGCCAGCACATGGATGTTGTAGTTCCACGTGGCCGTGCGGCTGGTGCTGACCGAGAGGTCGACCGTGCCGCTGACGGACTCCTCCATGGCGAGGACGACCGCGTTCGCGCTGAACGACACACCGCCGGTCAGCGATCCGCCCAGCGTCGAGGTAGCGGTAGACGAAGTCGAGTACGAGATGTCGCCCGGACCGGCGAGCCAACTGCTCGCCGTGTTGGTGGTCTTCCAACCGAGTACGGGGTTCGCCGCCTCGTAGGTGGTGCTCGTGATGCACCCATCCAGGCCGGACGTGTCGGCGGAGGCCGGCGAGGCGGTCGCCACGACCGCAACGGTGCAGCCGATGAGCAGTGCGAGGCCGACGATGGCGCGACGAACGCGCCCGCGTGAAGACAGCATGGATTACCTCCAGTGCGTAGGTAATGGTGGGAGAGGTGGCGACGGGCCGGTGACCGGCTAGCAGGTCGTCGCGCTCGGCGGCCGGCCCGCACACAGGCGGACCTGGTGGGTGAACGTGGTGGTGTAGGTAACGCCGTCGACCCGGAAAGTGACGCGAAGGCCGGTAACCACGACGGTGCCCGATTTCACATTCAGTCCCATGATGATTTGGAACCGATCGCCACTCAGCGAGACCGGGTTGATGACGGCGCCCGTTGGCTCGATGAGCGATACGCCCGGTGGCGGGTACGTGCGGGCGATGCCGATGAGCTGGTCATCCTCGTTGAGGTGGGCCAGCTGGATTCCCACCACGACGTTGACCGGCGGTTGCCCTTGAAAGATGGGTTCGATGCCAAGAATCGTCAGCGGTCGCAGGCCGACGTTCCTCACGACGGTCGTACCGTCGGCGATTGCCTCCGTCGGTTTCACCGGGATCTGATAGCTGGTGTTGCTACCCCCGGCCACATCTTGGAGCATGTCGACGCCAACCACGGTGCGCGCCGGCGACGGTGTCCCGGTGGCGGTCGGTTGGGGTGGCACGGGTAACGGTCCGCCGGGCGTGCAGCCGGCCATGAATGCCACCGCGATGACGGTCAGAAATCCTCGGCCCACAGCCACGTCAGCCTCCACCTTGGTCGGCGTACCCATCCTCAATCACGGTGGCTGCCGGGCGTGACTTCATCCTTCGACTAATGACCATCGACCGTGACGCAGACCAGATTTGCTCCGCGTCGAGTCCGGTGTCAAGACCAGCCGGGCCGATAACTTCCGTCGACTAACGCCAGATCGGCCTAGCCGATTCACTAATTCGGCGGCACCGGTCGCGCCGGGACTTCGCGTAGGTGTCGTCGGGCGATACGGGATTCTCACCCTCGACTTCACCGGGCTACGAGCTTCAAGCCGGAGCCATTCGAAGAAGGAGATGGCGGTGGCGGCGGGATTTGAACCCGCGGAGGAGTCACCCCCTCACACGCTTTCGAGGCGTGCTCCTTAGGCCGCTCGGACACACCACCGTCGAGTAGGGTACCCGACCGGCGATCGAGCCGTCGCCGCGGTTACGGCGGGCGCACCTGAGATGATCGCGGCATGAGTACGCACATCGGCGCGGGCCCGGGCGAGATCGCCGAGCGGGTCCTCCTGCCCGGAGACCCGCTGCGGGCCAAGTGGATCGCGGAGACCTACCTCGAGGACGCCAAGTGCTACTCGACCGTGCGCAACATGCTCGGCTTCACCGGGCGCTACCAGGGTGTGCCGGTCTCCGTACAGGGTTCGGGCATGGGCATGCCGTCGTGCGCCATCTATACCCATGAGCTGATCAATGACTACGGCGTGCGGACGCTGATCCGGGTGGGCTCGTGCGGCGCGCTGCAGGAATCCTTGAACCTTCGTGATGTGGTCGCCGCCAGCGCGTCCTCGACCGACTCGGCGATGAACCGGATGCGCTTCGACGGGCTGATCGACTACGCCCCGGTGGCCGACTTCGGCTTGCTGCGCGCCGCGGTCGAGGCGGCCGAGCGGCGCGGCATCTCGATGCGGGTCGGCCAGATCTTCGCCGCCGACACGTTCTACAGCGACCGCGCCGACCTCTACCCGAAGCTCGCCGAGTACGGCGTGCTGGCGGTGGAGATGGAGTCGGCGGCGCTCTACACGATCGCGGCGCGGTTCAAGGCCCGGGCGCTCAGCGTGCTGACCGTGAGCGATCACATCATGACCGGTGAACGGGCCTCGGCCCAGGAGCGCGAGCAGACGTACAGCCAGATGGTCGAGATCGCCCTCGACGCCGCCATCGCCTGAGCGCGTGAGCCATGCAGCTGCGGCGTACTCCCGACGAGGCCTTCGAGGCCATCGCCGACTTCCCGTTCGAGCCGCGCTACGCCACCCTCGACGACGGGGTGCGCGCGGCCTACGTCGAGGCTGGCCCTGGTGCCGGCGAGCCGGTCGTGCTGCTGCACGGCGAGCCGACCTGGTCCTACCTCTACCGGGCCGTGATCCCGGTGCTTGCCGACGCCGGTCTGCGGGTCATCGCGCCGGACCTCATCGGGTTCGGCCGGTCGGACAAGCCGGCTGCGGTCGAGGACCACTCATACGCCCGGCACGTCGAGTGGGTGCGGCAGCTGCTCTTCGACGTTCTCGACCTGCCGGCCGTCACGATCGCCGGTCACGACTGGGGCGGTCTCATCGGCCTGCGCATCGCGACCGAGCACGCCGGCCGCGTTGCCCGCGTGGTCGCCATGAACACCGGCCTGCCCACCGGCGACCAGACCATGCCCGAGGTGTGGCTGCGCTTTCGCGACTCGGTGCGTCGCGCACCCCGACTCGACATCGCCCGCCTGGTGCGCTCGGGCTGCCGCGTGCCGCCGTCGGCCGCGGTCGAGGCGGCCTACGACGCGCCCTTCCCCGACGAGTCCTTCAAGGCCGGGCCCCGGGCCATGCCGGACCTCGTGCCGACCCGCCCTGACGATCCCGCGTCCGAGGCCAACCGGACCGCCTGGCGGCGACTGTCCACCTGGGACAAGCCGTTCCTGGTGGCGTTCAGTGACAGCGATCCGATCACGGGCGGCATGGCGCCCGTGCTGACCCGCGCCGTACCTGGCGCCCGGTCCGTGACGATCCCCGGGGCCGGTCATTTTCTCCAGGAGGACGCCGGACCCCGCCTGGCCGAAGAGATCGCCCGGTTCGTCGCCGAGACCCCGGTCGGGTGAGCGGAGCGCTCCGGTAAAGAATCGAGCCGTGACCGAGGACGACAGGCAGGACGCCAGGAACGTGAGCCTGGCCGGCGGGGTCGTCATGCCCCTCGTCGGCTTCGGCACGTGGCAGCTGACCGGACGCCGCGCCTACGAGGCGGTGCGGCAGGCGCTCGCCGCCGGTTACCGGCATGTCGACACGGCGACGATCTACGGCAACGAAGAGGAGGTCGGCCAAGCGATCCGGGACAGCCGCGTACCCCGGGAGGACATCTTCGTCACCACGAAGCTGCCACCTGACCGGGCCGGACGAGCCCACGACACCCTCGCCGCGAGCCTGCGCGCGCTCGGCACGTCCTACGTCGATCTGTGGCTGATCCACTGGCCGCCGAGCCGGCGGGCTCGCCACGCGTGGCCGGAGCTGCTGGCGGCCCGGGACGCGGGGCTGGCCCGCTCGGTCGGTGTGAGCAACTACAGCATCGACCAGATCGACGACCTGATCTCGGCGACGGGCCAGACACCGCAGGTGAACCAGATCCCGTGGAGCCCGTTCCGCTCCGACGCCGACCTGCTCGCCGCGAGCCGCTCGCGCGGTGT
>JBLNGJ010000458.1:0-5782 GCA_050264675.1 Micromonosporaceae bacterium | reverse complement strand
CAGCACAGGGCCGCCCCCCCGGCGCGCCCCCGCTCCCGGGGCGCGCCCACACGGGGCGGGGCGCGCCCACACGGGGCGGGCCGCGCCCACGAGGGGCGGGCCGCGCCCACGAGGGGCGGGGCCGGGACGCGTACGCGCGGCGCGGACTACTTGGCCCGGCCAGCGAGCAGTCGGCGCGGGCTGAGCGTCCGCACCAACCAGTCCCGCCGCGCGCCCACGGTGGCCACCATGGTCGAGAGCGCGCCGGCCCAGGCCGACCGCCACCGCAGCACCACCGAGCGCGGCATCAGCGTGGCCGAGAGCCGTTCACGCCGGGTTGCCCGGTCGTGCAGCGCCCGCCGGATCCCGCGCACGGCGGCCTCGAGCGGGTCGGCGCGTAGTGGCGTGCGGGCGTAGCGGGCCCGTTCCTCGGCGCTGGCGAGCAGCTCGGCGTCGCTGCCCATCTTCGACGTGACGGCCGGAAGCTCACCGAGACGGTGGGCGGTGGCCCGCGGCGTCTCGGCCGGGTCCACCGGCACGTTGAAGTCGATCATGGTGTCCAGCATCTCGGCCCAGGCGGCATGGGCGTCCCGCCGGGCCCCGGCGATGCCGGCCGCATCGACCACCAGGCCATAGGCCCCATGCCCCGGCGGCCGGGCGTCACCGTCGACCAGGATCGTGCCCGCGGTCAGCGGGCGCCGGCGCCGGCGCAGCGACGACCGGCGCACCGCCGGCAGCAGCAGCAGGAGTGCCAGCAGCAGCCCGGTGCCCACGCCGGCGAGCGTCCACCGGCCGGTGGTGCTGCGCAGCGCGCCGCCGATGCCGCTGTTGGGGTCATCCCGGTCGCGCTTGTCCACGCCACCGCCAGACCCTCCGGGGCCGGGCGTGTTCTTCTCGGGGTCGGGGGTCGGCCCGGATCCGGCCGGCACGGAGAGGTCGGGTGCCCACACCGACGGCGCCGAGCCGAGCACGTTGGCTGGGGGCGTCGGGTCGAACGGAACCCACCCGATGTCCGGGAAGTAGACCTCGGTCCACGCGTGCAGGTTGAAGTTGGTCATCGCATAGGTGCGGGTGTCGGTGGCCGAGCCGCGGGTGAAGCCGATGGCCACCCGGGCCGGGTAGTCGGCCGCCCGGACGAGCCAGGCCATCGCGGCCGCGTACTGCACGCAGAAGCCCTCACGGCCGGCGAGGAAGTCGATGATCGCGTTGCCGCTGGTGCCGGCCTTCGGCTTGAGCGTGTATCGGAAGTTGTTGCTGGGGCTGAAGAAGTTGTAGATCGCCCGGACCTGGTCGTACTCGGTGGTCTTGCCCGCGGTCAGCCCGGCGACGATCTGCTCGATCTGGGGCACCGGCGGCACATAGGTGAGCGAGCGCAGAGCCGGGTCGGTGCTGGTGAACTCGCCGGCCTGACGCAGCGCGGCCTCGGTGTAGGTGGTGTGCACGTAGTCGAACTGGTACTGCTTGCCGGTGATGCTCGACCGGCGGGACCAGACCTGGTTGGTGTTCGGGTCAAACGACCACGAGTTGTCCAGGCCACGAACCGCGGTGGGCTGCTGGTAGACCGGGGCCAGCCGGCTCTCGAAGTCGATCACGTCGACGGTGGCCCTGAACTGCTCGGAGTGGATACCGGCGATGTCGGGGTTGGGTAGCTCCGGCAGCCCGTCGCCGAGCGGGTCGCCGCCGCTGGGTGGCCGGTTGCGGAACCCGTCGGGGGCGATCTGGTCGGCCACCCCGATGCGCAGGTAGTACGGGAACGTCTCGTTGGTCGAGACCCGTACCATCTCGAAGGCCTTGTCGCGGTTGAGGCTTGAGTTCAGCAGGGCGAACAGATCGACCTCGGCCGGCACCCCGTTGCCCTGCCCCAGGCCGCTTCCGGGCCCGTTGCCGGCCAGGAAGCGGTCCAGGATGCCCGAGGTCCACGGAATGGCGAGCGGGATCAGCACCGCCACGACCACCCCGATCGCCCCCAGCCGGCGACCGGCCGAGGCGAGCGGCGACGGCTCCCACAGGTCGACGTCGCGGCCGTCGCCGGTGAAGCGGCGGCCGAACCGGCGCACCCGGTCGACGCTGTCGGTGACCAACAGCCACATGAAGCCGATCGCGGCCAGGCCGAACGGCAGCAGCGACATGCCCTCGGGCAGCACCGCCACCGGCACCGAGTAGATGGCGAGCATCGGCAGGCCGGCCAGCGCGGGCCGGCGCAGGCCCACCGCGAAGAAGTCCACGAACATCGCCACCAGGCCGATGCCGGCCGTGGTGAGCAGGAGGATCCCGTCCAGGTTGGGCACCGGGATCGCCTCGCTCTGAATCTGCGAGCCGGCGTTGTTGAGCAGGTTGAGGAAGTTGTCCAGGGTGGCCGGCGTAGGGATCAGCCGGCCGATCTCGCCGCCGGACGGGAAGAGCCAGGTCAGGCACAGCAGCAGGGCGAGGAGCATGCCGGCGCCCTGAGCCCACACCGGCCCTCGGGCGGCCCGGATCGCCATCGCGGTGCCGCTGATCCCGGCGATTGTGATCATGGCCAGGTAGAGCCACGTCCAGGTGGCGAAGATCGAGCCCAGGGGCAGGGCGGCGAGCATCGTGGCGGCGGCGGCGACGAGCGCGATGTGGTGGCGTTGGCTCATGAGCGGCTGGTCCCTGTGACGGCGACGGTCTCGGCCATCGCGGCGCGGAAGGCGAACCCCTGCGAGCCGCGCGCGGCCTGCGGCCAGAGGGCGGTGAGGTTCGCACCGTGGTTGATCCCGACCACCCGCCAGCCCGAACGCAGCAGCATCAGGGCGGACGCCTCGTGCGCCGCATCGGCGTCGGCTCGGGCCGGCTCGGGCAGGTTGAGCCAGGTCGAGGAGTCGATGAGCAGTCCGATACAGGTGGTGCCCGACATCCGGAGCGCCGCGAGCGAGTCGGCCTCGCCCGCACCGAGGCTGCCGAGTACGGCGACGACCAGGCCGCCGTCGGCCCGGCGGCGCACCCGCTCGATCAGCGAGGGCAGGTCGTGCGCGGCCGACATGGCCACCTCGGCCAGGCAGTCCAGCACGGCACCTTCACCGTCGTGTTCGGTCGCGTCGAGGTCGGTACCGGCCCCGGTGACCAGACGGATCTTGTATCCGCTGCGGCGCAGATGCAGGGCGATGCGGGCGGCGGCGGAGACGGCCCATTCGAAGCTGGACGTGGGCCCGTCGCCGCGATGACCCTGCCGGCGCGTGTCGAGCACCACCGTCGCCCGGCTCTCCCACGGCTGCTCCTCGCGGCGCACCATGAGCTCGCCGACCCGCGCGGTGGAACGCCAGTGCACCCGGCGCAGGTCGTCGCCGTGGCGGTACTCCCGGGTGGCCACGTCGTCCTCGCCGTGCACGGCCACCGACCGGGCCCGGCTGTCACCGCTGCCGGCGAACTCGCCGGCGAGGCGCACGTTGGGCAGGGAGAAGACCTGAGGCACCACGGTCAGCTTGCCCACCGCCTGGAACGAGCGGCCGAGCTCACACAGGCCGAACGGGTCGGTCAGCCGCACCACCAGCGGGCCTACCTCGTAGCGGCCCCGTACTTCGGCCCGCACGCTGTAGGCGACCGTGCTGGCGTGCTGGCCGGCCAGGCGTTCCAGCACCAGCCGGGGCCGGCTGCCCAGCGCGTAGGGCAGGCGGTCTTCCAGCAGCAGCGTGCCGGTCGGCAGCCGGGACAGGTTGGACAGTCGCAGGCTCACCCGCGCCGGCGTGCCCACCGGCACCCGACCGGGTTCGACCGTACGCGTGCTGGCCAGCCGGTAGCGGGTCTGGCCCACATACGCCGCCGCCAGCAGCGGCAGCGCGGCGAGCAGCACCGCCACCCGCAGCAGGTCGCGCTCGCCGAGCAGCAGCGCGGAGGTGCCGGCGGCCGCGGCCGCGGCGAGGAACGAGCGCCCACGCGTCGTGAGCCCGCGTAGCGCCTGGCGCAAGGTCATCGCCTCCGGGTGTCGGAGCGGTCCCGGGTGTCGAACTGGGAGCGTTGCTTGTCCGAGGCCACCGGCAGCTTGTGCACCAGCTCGGCCACGACCGCGTCGGTGGTCCGCCGGCCGAGCTGCGACTCGGCGGTCGGCAGCACGCGGTGCGCGAGCACCGGCACGGCCAATGCCTGCAGATCGTCGGGGAGCACGAAGTCGCGACCCTCGAGCGCGGCCACGGCCCGGGCGGTGCGCAGCAACTGCAGCGTGGCCCGGGGGGAGGCGCCCAGGCGCAGCTCGGCGGACTCGCGGGACGCGGTGACCAGATCGACCGCGTACTGCTTGATGGCGTCGGCGACATGCACGTCCCGGACCGACATGATCATCCGGCCAACGGTCGCCGCGTCGGTGACCGGGCGCAGGTCGTCGAGCGGGTCGTGGGATCCGTGCACCTCCAGCATGGCCAGCTCGGCCGAGGTGTCCGGGTAGCCGATGGCGATGCGCGCGGTGAACCGGTCGCGCTGCGCCTCGGGCAACGGGTAGGTGCCCTCCATCTCGATCGGGTTCTGCGTCGCGATCACCATGAACGGCACCTGGAGCTGGTAGGTGACGCCGTCGACGGTGACCTGACGCTCCTCCATGCACTCGAGCATGGCCGACTGGGTCTTCGGCGAGGCCCGGTTGATCTCGTCGCCGACGACCAGGTTGGCGAAGATCGCCCCCGGCTTGAACTCGAACTCGCGGGTCTCCTGGTTGTAGACGCTGACCCCGGTCACGTCGCTGGGCAGCAGATCCGGGGTGAACTGGATGCGGCGCACCGTGCAGTCGATCGAGCGGGCAAGGGCCTTGGCGAGCTTTGTCTTGCCCACGCCGGGCACGTCCTCGATGAGCAGGTGGCCCTCAGCCAGAAGCACCGCCAAAGCGAGCCTGACCGTGGCGTTCTTGCCCTCGATGACATGCTCGATGTTGGCTACGATCGCCTGCGCGGTGGAGGTGAACTCCTCCGTCGTCATCGGCCCACCCAGCTCGTCCCAGGTGCGATGCGGTGTGGTCACCGGCCCCTCCTCGTCGTCACCGTCGCCATGCTTGAGGCACGAGCGCGCGGGTTGGTTCGCGGAGGACCAATGCGCCGTCTCCCCCGCGGATCCACCGCATCCTTTCAGGCTAGCTGTTGCATCCGACAACCGAGTCCGCCCGATTCGGTAACAACTTTGCTACCGCGCTGCAAGCACGGGCACCTTGTTAACGCCTCCGTGCATAACACGGGCACCTTATTAACGTCTCCCGTACCAGACACGACGCCCCCGCTTCCCCTCTGGAACCCCGCTAGCGCAGGCTTGCCACCAACCGTTCCAGCTCGCGCATGAGCCGCAGCGTCCGCTGCGTACCGTAGGCCTCGGCGACCTCCTGGTGATGGTCGGTGGCCCGCCGGTCCAACCGGCTGACCAGGTCGCGGCCCCGGTCGGAGAGGAATACCGCCACCCGGCGCCGGTCGTCGTCGTCCTGGCGGCGAAAGACCAGCGCCTGTTCGGCCAGTCGATCGATGGCCTTGGTCAGGGTCGGGTGCGGCATCAGCGCCGCCCGGGCCAGGTCGCCCATGCTGTGGCCGCGACCGTCGGAGAGCGCCCGCAGGATCCGCCACTGTTCGACGCTGACCCCTTCGGCCTCGAGCGTCTCGCCGAGCCGGTCGTTCACCACCCGGTCAGCCTCGGCGAGCACGTAGGCGAGGTAGGAACGCAGATTGGACATCCTGGAATCGATCTCCCCCTATCGTGACCCGCCAGGTTCGAACATACTCGGCGCCGTGGCCGACGACGTCCGGCTGATCACCGACCTGTGGCAGGCCCGGCTCGAGTCGGCCGGAGCCGGACCGGGCCGGGGGGCCCGGGGGCC
>JBLNGJ010000457.1:0-6186 GCA_050264675.1 Micromonosporaceae bacterium | reverse complement strand
CTCCTCGCCGAGGGCCAGCGCGCCCTGGCCGTGAGCCAGCCGGTGCTCGCGGTCGACCGGCTCACCGCCGCGCTTGATCTCTGGCGCGGCAACACCCAGGCCGACCTGGGCAGCCAGCCCTACGTGCGGGCCGAGGCGGCTCGCCTCGGCCAGCTGCGGGTCACCGCGATCGAGTCCAGAATGGAGGCTCAGCTCGCGATCGCCGCCCCTTCCGTGCCGGCCGGCCTCGCCGACGAGCTGCGCCGGCAGGTCGAGGAGCACCCTCATCGCGAGCGCCTGTGGGGCCTGCTGATGACGGTGCTGCACCGGCTCGGCCGGCGGGCCGATGCGCTCGCCGTCTACCAGGAGGCCTGCGACCGCCTCGCCGCCGGCGCCGAGCCCGGCGCCGAGCTGCGCGGGATCGAGCGGGGCGTGCGGGCCGGTGATCCGGCCCTGGACGGCGTTCCGCTGACCCAGGCCGAGCTGCCGGTCGAGCTGGCCGCGCCGGTGCCCGAGTGCGTCGGTCGGGATGAGGAGCTGACCTGGCTGCAGATGGCTCTGGAGCAGGCAACGCTGCGCCGGGGCCAGGCCCGCCTGGTCGTCGGCACCACCGGCATCGGCAAGACCCGTCTGGTCGCGGAGCTGGCCCAACGGGCCGCTCGGCGCGGGGTGACTGTGCGTTATGGACGGGGTGATGCCGCCGCGGCGGCGTTGACCGCCGCGCCCGACCGGGTCACCTTGGTCGTGGCCGACGACCTCGATCAGGCCGGCCGCGATGAGGTGGCCGACGTCGCCTCGTTCATCCGGGCCAACTCCGCCCGGCCGGTGCTCACCGTCGTCATCGCCACCGACATCGTGCGCGTGGGGGAGCTCGGCGGGCTGCCCAAGGTGGTGCTCTCCGCGCTCGCCGAGCCGGCCGTGGCCGAGCTCGTGCGCACCTACGCGCCCGGCACCACCGACGCCACGGCGGTGACCGCGATGGCCAACGCGAGCGGGGTGCCGGCCCGGCTGCACCGGATGGCGAGCGAGTGGGCCTTCGCCCGGGCCGGCCGGCGCATCGACCGCGCCATCGCCGACGCGGCCGAGCCGCGCCGGCGCCTGGCCGCCGTGCGCGAGGAGGTGACCGCCGGTGTGCTCGATCTGGAGTACGTGCGCGCCCGGGCCCGAGCACTACGCGGCGGCACCCGGGAGGTGGCGGCGCGGCCGTATCTCGGCCTGGCCCGGTATGAGCGGAGCGATGCTGAGCTCATGCACGGCCGGGAGCGCCTGGTCGCGGAGCTGGTGGCCCACCTGGTGACGGCGCGGCTGCTCACCCTCGTGGGTCCGTCTGCGTCCGGCAAGTCCTCGCTGCTGCGGGCCGGCTTGTTGCCGGCCCTCGCCGCCGGCGTGCTGCCCGACCTGGGCCAGGGCCGTCACCTGCTGGTCACGCCGAGCACGGCCGGTGATCTCGCCGATGAGCTGGCGGCGCCGGCCGACCGGCCCGGGCTGGTGGTGGTCGACCAGTTCGAAGAGGTGTTCACGGCGCTCGGTCCGGCCGACCGGGCCGCGCTCGCGACCACGCTCGCCACGACCGACGTCAGTGTCGTCGTCGCGGTGCGTTCCGAGCATTACCCGCGCTGCGCCGAGCTGCCGGCCCTGGCCCAGCTCATCACCGCGAACACGGTCATGGTGCCGCCGATGACCGTCGATGAGCTGCGTCGCGTGATCGAACGCCCGGCCACCGGGGCCGGGCTGTCCTTTGAGGACGGCTTGATCGAGCTGATCCTGGCCGACGTGGCCGCCATCGGCGCCGACCTGGCGCAGCTGTCGACCGCGCTGAGCTGCCTGTGGCAGCGCCGGGCCGGTCAGCTGCTCACCTCGCGGGCCTACCGGGAGATCGGCGGTCTGGCCGGGGCGATCGAGTCCGTGGCCGAGCCGGCCTACGCGGCGGTGCCGGCCGGCGCGCGCGATGCCGCCCGCGGGGTCCTCACCCGGCTGATCGACCCCGAGGGCGGGCCGGTTCGCGTCGCCCGGGCCGACCTGCCTGCCAACGTGATCGAGCCCCTCGGCTCGGCCGGGCTGCTGCGGGTCAGCGACGGCCGGGCGGAGCTGGCCCACGAGTCGCTCGGGGTGCACTGGCCCCGCCTGCGGACCTGGCTCGAGGACGTGCGGGTGGCGCGCCAGGTCCGGCAGCGGCTCACCAGCGCCGCCTCGGCCTGGGCGGCCTCCGGATCCGATGCCCGCATGCTCTACCGCGGCCCGCGGCTCGCCGCGGCGGTCGGCTGGGTCGAGGAGCACCCCGGCGACCTCTCCGGCGTGGAAGGCGCCTTCCTCGCCGCCAGCCGGGACGCCGCGCGTTCGGTGGAGGACCGCCACCGGCACACGATCCGGCGGCTGTGGCAGGCGCTCGCGATCGCGGCGCTGATCATCGCTCTGGTCGTGGCGGCCGGGGTGTATGTGCTGACCCGGCCCGACCCGACGCTCGCCGCTGGCCCGCACGCCGACGCGGCGCGGCTGGATGCGCTCGCTCTGGGCGAGCCCGACCCCCGCGAGGCACTGCTGTTCGCGGTTGCCGCCGTCCGGATCGACGACACGGCGGCCACCCGGGGTGCGTTGCTCGCCGTCCTGCTCCGTAACCCCGATCTGGTCGCGGCCAGCGGCGTTGCCGCCGGCGATCGGCCCACCGCGCTTCGGCTCAGCCCCGACGGTGCGAGCCTGGCCGTGGCGAGCCGGGATGGCCCGGTCCGCCTGCTCGATGCCGCGACCCTGCGTGAGACCGCCCGCCTGGACCAGCCCGGGCACCGTCCGGTCAGTGCGCTCGCCTTCACCCCCGACGGCCGCCGCCTGGTCAGCTGGGGCGGTCCGCCCGCCTGGACCGATCCGCAGACCCAGCCGCCCAGCATCGTTGTGTGGGATCTCGCCACCGGCCGTCCGGCCGGACCGAGCTTCGGTGAGGCGTTCCCCGATGGCGGCGGGCTGCTCGCCGACGGTGTGACGCTGGTCGTCGGCCAACGTTCATCGGCCGGCCGGCTGAGCGCGGCGGCCTGGAACATCGACTCGCGCACCCCGTCGACCGCCTACCCGCTGCCCACGCTGGACGTGCGGGGCGTGCAGGTCAGCGCGGACGGGCGGTGGGTGGTCATCACCACCGGGAGCGGGTCGGTGCTCCTCGATGCCCACAGCGGCGAGAGCCGCATGCTCGCCGGCGTTCCGGTGGGTGCGGTGCCGAGCCCCGACGGGGCCACCCTGCTCACCCCGGACGGCACCGACGTCGCCGTCTGGGCCGCCGCCGACGGCCGCCGGCGCGGCACCGCCCGCGGCCCGGGGGCGGTGCTCGCCCTGGCCTGGGCGCCCGACGGCCGGACGTTCGCCGCGGCCAGCGCCGATGGCTCGGTGGTCATCTGGGACGCGGCGGCGCTGCGCCCGCGGCTGACCGTCGCCGCCCCGTCCGGCCCGGTGACCCTGCTCACCTACGCCGGCGACGGGGCGACCCTCTACGCCGGCACGGCCGGGGGCGGCGTGTTCGCTGTGGACGCCACCGGCACCCGGGGCGCCGAGCTGCGGCTGCGCGAGAGCGCCACCAAGCCGCGCAGCGGCGTCGGTGCTGGCCCGGCGGGTCAGTATGTCTACCGCGAGGCCGACGGTGTGCATGTCTACGACCCGGCCAGCGGCCGCGAGGTCGGCCAGCCGCTCGACATCGGTGCGTCGGCCGCACTGGCCGCGGCCGGCGGATACCTCGCCGCGGCCGACCCCGACGGCGCCGCCCGGGCGTGGGACCTGCGCACCGGCCAGCCGCTCGGAAGCGACGACGCCGCCGCCGTGGTGCGCGGGTTGGTCGGTTGGAGCGTCGCGGTGGATGCCGGCGGCACCCGGCTCGCCGTGGGCCGGCGGTCCCTCGACGGCTCCGGTGAGATCCGGGTGCGCGAGCCGGCGACCGGCCACGTGGTGGGCGCACCGATCGCGGTCGGCCGGCTCGGCACCGGGCTGGCCCTCAGCGCCGACGGACACCTGCTCGCCATCGCCGACGGCGAGCAGGTGCGGGTGCTCTCCTTGGACGAGGCCCGCCCGGTCACCACCCTCGCGCTCGGCGAGGCCCGGGCGCTCACGTTCAGCGCCGATGGCCGCTGGCTCGCCGTCACCGCCGCGGCCGGGGCGGTGAGCCTGGTGTCGACGGACGGCTGGCGTCCGGTGTGGACCGCGTCGGGCCTCGCCGGCTCGGGTCTGGCGCTGCTCGGCGGCAGCACCCCCCGCCTGGCCCTGACCACTGCGGACGGGCGCATCGTGGCGTTCGACGCCGATCCGGCGGGTTGGCTCAGCCGGGCCTGTGGGCTGGCCGGCCGGGATCTCGGACTGGCGCAGTGGCAACAGCTGCTGCCCGGTCGCCCGTACCGCCAGGTGTGCCCGTGACCGGAGCCGGGCTCAGAGCCGGGCCAGCGCGGCGGCGAGCGGATCGAGGCCGATCGAGCCGAGGTCGAGCGCGGCCCGGTGGAAGGCCTTCAGGTCGAACGCGCTGCCCTTGCGGGCGCGGGCGTCGTCGCGGGCCTGCAGCCAGAACCGTTCACCAATCTTGTACGAGGGCGCCTGCCCGGGCCAGCCGAGATAGCGGTTGAGCTCGAAGCGCAGGTTCTCGTCCGGCACCCGGCAGTGCGCCCGCAGGAACTCCCAGCCCAGTTCGGCGTTCCAGCGCTCGCCCGGGCGGAAGCCGGCCGGGTTGTCCCGGGGGATCTCCAGCTCCAGGTGCATGCCGATGTCGACGATTACCCGCAGCGCCCGGAAGCCCTGCGAGTCGAGCATGCCGAGCTTGTTGCCCGGGTCGTCGAGGTAACCCAGCTCCTCCATGAGGCGTTCGGCGTACAGGGCCCAGCCCTCCGCGTGCCCGGAGCACCAGCAGATCATGCGCTGCCAGCGGTTGAGCACGTCGGCGCGGACCGCGGTCTGCCCCACCTGCAGGTGATGCCCGGGCGCGCCCTCGTGGTAGACCGTGGTCACCTCCCGCCAGGTCGAGAACGTGTCGATGCCCTGGGGCACGGCCCACCACATGCGACCCGGGCGGCTGAAGTCCTCGCTCGGCCCGGTGTAGTAGATGCCGCCGTCCGAGGTCGGCGCGATGCAGGCCTCGATGCGGCGCACCGGCTCGGGGATGTCGAAGTGGGTGCCCTCCAGGTCGGCGATGGCCTGCTCGGCCAGCGCCTGCATCCATTCCCGGAACGCCTCCTTACCGGCGATGTTGCGGGCCGGGTCGGCGTCGAGGGCGGCGACCGCGTCGTCGACCGTCCCGCCTGGAACGATCTTGTCGGCGACCGTACGCATCTCCGCCTCAAGCCGGGCGAGTTCCTCGAAGCCCCAGGCGTAGGTCTCGTCCAGGTCGACCGTGGCGCCGAGGAAGTAGCGCGAGGCGAGCCGGTAGCGCTCACGTCCGGCCGCCTGGCGGTCCCGGCCGCGGGGCAGCAGCTCCTCGCGCAGGAAGCGGGCGAAGTCGGCGGTCGCCTCCCGGGCCGCGGTCGCATGCCGGTCCAGGTCGGCGGCGAGGGTGGCGGCGGCACCGGCCGCCTTGACCCGGGCGGCGAGGCCCGGCCAGAAGTCGTCCCCGGCGGGGTCGACCCAGGTGTCGCACTGCTTGGCGACCTCGGCGATCTGTTTGCGCGCCGCCACGTGTCCGTGCGCGGCGGCCTCGAGCAGCGTGTGACTGAGCTGAGTCAGCGCCGTCGGGACGTGTGACATGCGGGCGGAGATGGTGGCCGCGGCCAGCTCGCCGGCGACCGGCATCAGGTCGAAGACCGACCGCAGGCTGTGCAGCGGCCCGGTGACCACGTTCAGCTCGCTGGTGGCCTCGCCCGCGTCGTACATCTCCAGGGCGAGCCCGATGCGCTCCTGCATGGACTCCTTGGCGACCCGCTCGCGCTCCTCGGCCGGTTCGAGCATGGCGAGCTGGGCGAGGGTGCGCCGGTCGAGGTCGGCCAGGGCCGCGAAGCCTTCCGGCGACAGGTCGGTGACCCGGTCGTCGTGACCGGCGATGCCGATCTGGGTCGCCCCAACCGGATCCAGCCGGGCCCAGTCGTCCACGTAACGGTCGGCGATCTCATCAACCTGTCCCACGGAGCCGACCCTAGCCGACGGCGCCCGCGCCGCCCATCACCCCCCGTGGCGGCCGGCCCAGGCCAGCAGGCGCTCCGCCGGCCAGGTGTTGACCAGCCGCTCGGGCTCGACGCCGCAGCGGGCGGCCCGCTC
>JBLNGJ010000456.1:0-5601 GCA_050264675.1 Micromonosporaceae bacterium | reverse complement strand
AAGGAAGAAAAGCCGCTGCGCCTCAAGGACGGCAAGACCAAGATCTTCGGTGCCACGGTGCCGGGGCCGATCTGGCGGGCGTTCATGGTCAACGCGACCAAGGCGATGGCGCTGAAGAAGGCCAGCTTCGCCCAGCCCAAGTTCATCGGCGACGACCAAGCCGGAAACACCCCGTCGCCGGTGCCCACGCAGCCACCGACCGAGTGTCAGTTCCCGCTCTTCTGCCCGACTACCGAGCCACCCGGCGGGGGTGGCGGCGGTGGCGGGGGTGGCGGCGGAGGTGGTGGCGGCCACGGCCGACCACAACCCACCACCACTGCGCCGGTGCCCTGGCCGATGCCCTGGCCGCCGCCCAAGCCGCCGCGATAGGTCGGCCGGACCTGACCGACCCGGCCGGGCCGGTCCTGACCCAAAACTTCGGACCGCGCGGGACGGTTCTGACCGAGGGACGTTGGGCCGTGGCTGACCGGTGGTTCGCTGGATGAGGCAGGATGCTTCGTCATGAGGCATGCCTGGGCGCCGGTCAGCACCGAGGGTGCGCACGCGGTCGAGCCTGCCCACGAGGACGCTTTCGTCCGCGGCGTGTCGCAGGCCATCGGTGGCCCGCTCGGCTCGCACGCCGCCCGCCGTGGCCGGCTTACCGAGGCGCTGTGGACCCCGGCCCGCGTCGTGATCACGCTGGCTCTGCTCACGTTCACGCTGCACTGGGTGCAGAAATCACCGTGCCAGGACGGCGCCTGGGCGAACTTCGAGCAGTACACCCGCTACTGCTACACCGACGTCCTCGCCCTCTACTACGCCGAACAACTCAGCGACGGCGCGGTGCCCTACGTCGACCACGCCGTGGAGTATCCGGTGCTCACCGGCTATCTCATGGGCGCGATCGGTCTGCCGGTGCACGCCTACGGGCAGGCCCACCCCGACGTGAACCAGGGCCAACTGTTCTGGAACCTCAACTTCCTGGTGCTCGGCGCGTTCGGCATCGCGTCGATCGCGGTGGTGCTGGCGCTGCGCCGGCGCCGGCCGTGGGACGCGGCACTGTTCGCCCTCGCGCCCACGCTGCTGGTCACCGCGACCGTCAACTGGGACCTCTTCGCCGGTGGGCTCACCGCGTTCTTCCTGCTCGCCTGGGCCCGGCGGTGGCCGGTGCTGGCCGGAGTGATGCTCGGCCTCGCCGGGGCGGCGAAGTTCTACCCGCTCTTCCTCGCCGGGCCGCTCATCGTGCTTGCGTTACGGTCCGGGCGATGGCGGGCGGCGGCGCTCACCGTGGCCACCACCGCCGGGACCTGGGCGGCCGCGAACGCACCGGTCTACCTCTACGCCCACGCCGGGTGGCAGCGGTTCTGGCAGCTCAGCAGCGAGCGGCCGATCGACTGGGGCACGTTCTGGTACATCGGTGCGCACTTTCCGGTCTCCCCGAAGCCGGGCGGCGGGCTGCCCCCGTTCGACTGGCTCGGCGGGCACATCCCGGTGCTCAACAACGTCATCTACGTGCTGTTCGGGCTGGCCTGCCTGGGCATCGCGGCACTGGCGTTCGCCGCGCCACGCCGTCCCCGGCTCGCGCAGCTGTGCTTCCTCGTGGTCGCGGTTTTCCTGCTGACCAGCAAGGTGTGGTCGCAGCAGTTCGTGCTCTGGCTGATCCCGCTGGCCGTGCTGGCCCGGCCGCGCTGGGGCGCGTTCCTGGTCTGGCAGATCGCCGAGATCGGTTACTTCCTGGCCTTCTACGGTGAGCTGCTCAACGTCTCCGGCCGGCAGGTCTTCCCGGAGACCACGTTCGTGCTGGCCGCCTCGGGGCGCTGGCTGACCCTCGCCATCCTGGTGGGCTTCGTGGTCCGCGACATCCTGCGGCCGGAGCTGGACGTGGTCCGCCACGCCTACGACGACGACCCGGACGGTGGCGACTTCGACGGCGCGCCGGACGGGCCGATCATGGTCGGCCTCCGCTCGGCGCGGGCTACAGGTGGAAGATCACTGCATCCGGGGTGACGTCCCGGGCCACGCCGGGCGGCGGTTCGGCCTCGGCGGCGGGCGAGCCCGGTCGGGCCAGCACCGTGCGGACCCCGAGCCGCCGCAGGTACTCCACGCTCTCGGCGGACGGGAAGTCGGCGGTCGCGGTCCGGGTGCGGGCGAGGCTGTCCGGCACGACCGGTCCGGCCCCGTTTCCGACCGCGGCGAAGGTCGTGGCGCTCCACAGCAACACCACCGCGTCGGATCCCGCCTCGCTGGGCAGCACCAGGTAGGGCGCCGCAACGCCGGCGAGCGCTGCGGGTGGCTGAGGTACCTGGCGGTACGCGGGTGTGCCGAGCCCCTCCAGCAGCACCAGAACGAGGGGCAGCGCGAGCGCCGCCCGGGCCCATCCGGGCGCGGCCAACTCACCGCGGGCGATCGCATCCCGGTGACCGCGCTGCCCGATCGCGGTGAGCCCACCCGCGGCGAGCAGGGCGAGTAGCAGTGTGGTCCAGGCGATGAGGTAGCCCGAGTGGGGCGATGCGGCCAGCCCCGGCAGGTGGTCGGCGAGCCACACGTAGCCAAGGCGGCCGTGGGCGAGGCCATGGGCACCCAGGGCGAGCTCGGCGCTGGCCACGACGCCGATGAGCATGGTCAACCGGGCCCACACCGACCAGACCGAGAAGACCAGCCCGCCCAGGGCCAGGGCACAGAGCGTGAACCCCGGCAGCAGGGCCAGGCTGGCCGGACCGGACAGCGCCCGGGCACCGGCGTGCCGGTCGCCCCACAGCAGCGAGTCGGCCGGCGCGGTGAAAAGGCCGCGCAGCGTGGTCGAGGCCACGGCGGCGGTGTCCGGGTACCGGTCGATCGCGTACGCCCGCCCGACCAGCACCGCCGCCGCGGCCGTGACCAGCAGGCCGAGCGCGTCGGTGAGCAGCAGCGGCCACCCGCGGCCGCCGGCCGGGCGGCGGCGCACCGCCCACCCGGTCGCGGCGAACCCGGTCGCGACGGCCAGCACGTATCCGAAGGCCACGCCGAGGCTTGGCCCGAGGCTGAGCTGCCAGGCGGCCACGAGCCACCCGACCAGCGCCCAGCCCGGCGACACCCGGGCCGGCGGCGCGTCCGGTTCCGGGTCCGCCAGCTGCAACCCGTGGCCCCGGGCGAGCAGGGCCAGGGCCAGGGCCAGGCCACCGGTGGAGAGCACCTCGAGGTGGCCGGCGAGGCCGAGCCGCCAGGGCGCGAGGGCGGTGGCCACGGCGGCCACCGCGGCACCGGTGCGGGCGGCCCCGAGCTGGCGGGCGAGCGCGTACGGCCCGATCACGGCGAGGGCTTGAGCCAGAATGACGATCACGTTGTAGCGCAAGGTGGCCGCGCCCGGCCCGGTGCCAAAGAAGGCCAGCGGTGCGTAACCGAGCAGCGGGTCGACGAGGGCGAGCCCGCCCCGGGTCGGGAAGAACGCATTCGCCTGCCATAACCCGGCCGGGTTACGCCCGAGCGCATGCCCGACCCAGGCGATCACGTATGCGCCGAGGGCCGAGTCGGCCAGGCTGCCCGGCAGCACCCGGGCCGGTGCCCGCAGCGCTGGCCAGTTCACGGCGGTGGCCAGGGCGAGTGCGCCGAGGCCGAGCACGGTCGGTTCCCGGCTGAGCAGGTGGCCGACCCACCCGATCACCCGCCCGACCCGGCTTGGCGCCCGTACCGGTCGGGGTGCGAAGTTGGCCCAGTCGGCCGGTGGGCGGGGCAGACCGGTGCCGTCCTCGTGGCTGGCGAGCACCTCGGTGGTGGTTGCGCCGGGGCGCACGGGCGTGGCGGTGACTGCGGAGACGGTAATCGTCGGTGTCGGTGGCGTGCCGGTGCGCGCCTCGTCGGCGGCGCGGTCGCCTTGGCTCATGCGCCCAGCCGGGTGCGCAGCAGCGCGATGTCACCGGCCTGGCCGTCGGCCGGCGTCTCCACCACGGCCGGCGCACCGGCCGCGCGCAGCACGGCCACGATCAGGTCGACGTCGATCTGCCCAGCGCCGAGGTTGGCGTGGCGGTCGGCGCCGGAGTCGAACGAGTCCCGTGAGTCGTTGGCGTGGATCAGGTCGATCCGGCCCGTGATCGCCTTGACCCGGTCGACGATGCCGAGCAGCTCCTCGCCGCCGGCGTGGGCGTGACAGGTGTCGAGGCAGAAGCCGGCGCCGAACTCGCCGACCACCTCCCATAGCCGGGCCAGCGCGTCGAAGCGGCGGGCGCAGGCGTTGTCGCCGCCGGCCGTGTTCTCGATCAGGATGGGTAGCGGGAAGCCGCCGTTCTCGGCCGCGTACGCGAAGGTCTTGCGCCAGTTCTCGAAGCCGACATCGAGGTCGCCGCCGCGGTCCACGTGCCCGCCGTGCACGATGAGGCCCCTGGCGCCGATGTCGGCCGCGGCCTGCGCGTGCTGCAGCAGCAGCTTGCGACTGGGGATGCGGATGCGGTTGTTCGTCGTGGCCACATTGATCCGGTACGGCGCGTGGATGTAGATCTCCAGGTCGCCGGCGCGGATCGCGTCGGCATCGGCGCGGGGCTCGGGCACCACCCAGCCCTGCGGATCGGTGAGGAAGAACTGGACGACCTCGGCGCCGCGCTCGATGGCGGTGGCGAGCGGATCGGCCGAGTTGACGTGGGCCCCGATGCGCATACCGGCGAGCCTACGACCCGGACCTGACATCGATGAAGCCCGTGTCGGTGCGTGACGCGACGACCCACGTTTTCGTTAGCCCGATTAGCGCCCGGCCGTGCGCGGCAGCGCCTGACCGGGCGTACCCCGATGACCGGAGAGGCCTACCATGCCCCGCCGTACTCTCCTCCTTGTGCTGCCGGCCGGCCTCGCCGGTTGGCTGCTCGTCTCGGCGCCGCCCGCGCTGGCCGCGCACCAGAGGCCAGGGCCGGTCGTGGAGTTTCACGGCAGTGGGCCCGTTCCGCTGGCATGCACGTCGACCCCGAACCGGGTCTTGGTGCAGGTGGCCCGCGGCCAGTGGCTCAACGTGGTCAACCGGACCGGGGTCAGAGCCACTGTGGTGGTGGCCAACCACCGGTTGCCGGTGGCCGACGGGCAGGGCCGTTCGCTGCGGCTGCACCCCCGGCAGTACCAGGTGTCGATGGTGCCGAACTGCCTGGTCCGGCCCAGCGACGCGCACGCCGCGACGGTCGACGTGACCGATGACCCGCCGGGTTCGCCGACCGCCTCGACCGGAACCGGTCCGCAGGGGAGCCGGTCAGCGGTCGCGGTCGATCCGGCGGCCCAACCGGACGGCTTGCTGGAGGAGCAGGCGTACACGCCGGCGGCCAGCCCTGAGCTGCCCAGCATCAGTCTTCTTGGCGTAATCGCCGCAATCTGCGTGTTTGGCGTGACAGTCTCCATAATCCGGGCTATTCTCGCTCAACGTGCAGCCAGGGCGGTTGCCAAGCACCGGTTAAGAACGTAAAGGCCCTTAAAGAAGGGTAAGGCTCCGCGGGGCGCCTCCTATCCAACCTCGTCGGTGTGGTCGTTCCTCCCCAGGTCCCACCCAGACGCGGATAGCGCGCCCCGCGGTCTGTATTCTTGTCCCGGTCGCCGGGCCGGCGGGGCTCTCCGAAGAGTCAACCGCCTGGGCTCTTGCCAAGAGGGCCGGACGGACGCGGTCCCGGTGACGAC
>JBLNGJ010000455.1:0-6774 GCA_050264675.1 Micromonosporaceae bacterium | reverse complement strand
CTACGTCGACCACGCCGGTGATGGCACGTTGACCGATGTGGACGGTCGAGAGTGGATCGACTTCGGCTCCGGGATCGCGGTCACCACGGTCGGCAACGCCAACCCGCGGGTGGTCGAGGCGGTGCGCGAGCAGGTGGCCCGGTTCACCCATACCTGCTTCATGGTGGCGCCGTACGAGTCCTATGTGGCCGTCTGCGAGCAGCTCAACTCGCTCACCCCCGGTGAGCACGACAAGCGCTCGGCACTGGTCAACTCCGGCGCCGAGGCGGTGGAGAACGCGGTGAAGATCGCCCGGCACGCCACCGGCCGCCCGGCGATCGTCGTCTTCGACCACGCCTACCACGGCCGCACGAACCTCACCATGGCGCTGACCGCGAAGAACCTGCCGTACAAGCATCGTTTCGGCCCATTCGCCGGCGAGGTCTACCGCGTGCCGATGTCCTACCCGTTGCGCGACGGCGGGCTGGACGGCCCGACCGCCGCCGCCCGGGCGCTGAACCTGGTGGAGAAGCAGGTCGGAGCCGAGAACGTCGCCGCCGTGCTGATCGAGCCGATCCAGGGTGAGGGTGGCTTCGTGGTGCCGGCGCTGGGGTTCCTGCCGGCGCTGGCCCGATGGGCCTCCGAGCACGGCGCCCTGCTCGTCGCCGACGAGATCCAGACCGGCTTCTGCCGCACTGGTTCGTGGTTCGCCTGCGAGCACGAGTCGGTCGTGCCCGACCTGGTGACAACGGCCAAGGGCATCGCCGGCGGCCTGCCGCTGGCCGGCGTGACCGGCCGGAGCGAGGTCATGGACGCGGTGCACGCCGGCGGCCTGGGCGGCACCTACAGCGGCAACCCGGTCGCCTGCGCCGCCGCGGTCGCCGCGATCGAGGTGATGCGCGAGCTCGACCTGGCCGCCGCCGCCCGGCGGATCGAGTCGGTGATGCTGCCGCGGCTGCGTGACCTGGCGGCTCGACACCCGGTCATCGGTGACGTGCGCGGCCGCGGCGCGATGCTCGCGATCGAGCTCGTGCGGCCCGGTGAGCCCGGCGCCGACGGTGGTCCGGCGCCCGACCCGGCCGCGACGGCCACGGTGGTGAAGGCCTGCCACGACGCCGGCCTGCTCGTGCTGACCTGCGGAACCTACGGCAACGTGCTGCGATTCCTGCCACCCCTGGTCATGCCGGAGCCGGTGCTCGAGCAAGGCCTGCAGATCCTCGAAGCGGCCTTCGCCGGTCGCTGATGGGTCAGCGCTCCTCGATGCCCCAGGGCGACCCGTACGCCGTAAGCAGGTCAAGGTACGGCACGGCGTCGAATGCCTCGGGGCCGAGCACACCCGCGCCGGACCACCGGCCGGCCGCGAGCAGCTCCAACGCGACCACGGGGTTGATGGCGGTTTGCCACAGCACGGCCGAAGATCCGTACTCCCGCATGGACCAGGCGTTGTCGACCACGTGGTAGAGGTAGACCTGCCGCGGCGTGCCGTCCGGCCCGGTGCCACGGACCAGAGTGCCGGCGCACGTCCGGCCGCGCATACGCTCGCCGAGCGTGGCCGGGTCGGGTAGGCAGGCCGCCACCACGTCGCGGGGGGAGACCTCGACCGCGCCGACGCGCACCGGCCGGGTCGAGTCCAGTCCCACCTTGTGCAGGACCTTGAGCACGTCGATGAACTCCGCGCCGAGCCCGTACTTGAAGGTGACCCGGCCGGCCTGGATCCAGCGCGGCATGAGCAGCACCTCCTCGTGCTCAACGTTGACGCACTCGACCGGCCCGATGCCGGCCGGGAAGTCGAAGAGCTCCGGCTCGGAGAACGGCTCGGTGGTGAACCAGCCCCGCCCGGCCTGCCAGACCACCGGCGGGTTGAGACACTCCTCGATAGTGGTCCAGATCGAGAACGAGGGGGCGAAACCATAGCCGTCCACGACGAGATCGGCGCCGTCGCGGACGCCGATCTCATCGATGGCCGCAAAGAGGTGATCGGCGGCGTAGCGGGCGAAGACGTCGGAGAGCCCGGGCTCCACGCCCATGCCCACCAGCGCAAGCCGCCCCGCCCGTTCCCACGCCGGCGCGGCGGCGAACTGCTCATCGCCAAGCTTGACGCCGCACTCCTCGTGCGGGCGCTGCGGATGCGGGTGGGACAGGGACATGGCCAGGTCGAGGTAGTGCGCGCCGGCCGCGAGCGCGCCCTCGAAGATGGGCATGACGAACCGCGGGTCGACCGCATTGAGCACATGCGTGATGCCGTGTTCGTGGCAGAGCGCCGTCACGCCGACCCGGGAGGAGGCATCGACGTGGGCGGCGGTCAGGCGAGGGTCGCTGACCTGGCCGATGGCCCGTTTCGCCCGATCAAGATCGTAATCGGCCACCAGCAGCGAGTCGAAGAAGTCGCGTCGGGTCGCGATGCCCACCACAGCGGCGCCGACGCCGCCGGCACCCACGAGAAGCACGCGCATGGCCGCATGCCCTTCAGAAGACTGAAACCGCGTTAGCTGGACGCTACTGCCACGGAAACCCTTGTCAAGTGGACGGCAACCTGCGATAAACGCAGTATCGCCGGCTCGGCCCGGCGGTGTCCCCGTCCACCCCGCCCCATGGCCGAAGGAAGACAGTCATGGCTACTGCCGCACCCCCCGCACCACCGGCGCAACAGTCGGTCGCCCGCAAGGGACTCAAGCTCGGCGCCATCGGCCTGCTCTCCAGCGTCGTCATCGGCGTGGCCTCGACCGCGCCCGGCTACAGCCTCGCTGCCACGCTCGGCGGTGTGGCCTCAGAGGTCGGGCTCAAGTCACCGATCATCATGCTGCTGGCCTTCGTACCGATGCTGTTCATCTCGTACGCGTACAAGGCCCTCAACAACGCCAGTCCGGACTGCGGCACCAGCTTCACCTGGGTGGCCAAGGCGTTCGGACCCCGCGCCGGCTGGATCACCGGCTGGGTCATCGTGGCGGCCGACATCATCGTGATGGCCGCCCTGGCGCAGATCGCCGGTGTCTACGGATTCCTGCTCTTCGGCCTGGACGACCTCGCCGCCAACTCGACCTGGGTCACCGTGGCCGGCTGCGCCTGGATCCTGCTGATGACCCTGATCTCCTGGCGCGGGATCGAGCTCTCCGCCCGTACCCAGTACTTCCTGCTCGGAGCCGAGCTGCTCATCCTGGCCACCTTCGCAGTGGTGGCGCTGGTCAAGGTCTATGCCGGCAGCGCCGGCGACCTCGCCATCAAGCCGGCACTGGACTGGTTCGTGCCCACCGGCCTGTCGTTCACCTCGCTCTCGGCCGGCTTCCTGCTCGCGGTGTTCATCTACTGGGGCTGGGACTCGGCGGTGACCGCCAACGAGGAGACCACCGACCCGACGGTCAACCCGGGCCGGGCCGCGGTGCGCTCCACCGTCGTGCTGCTCGTCACGTACCTGCTGGTCACCGTGGCCGCGCAGGCCTTCGCCGGAGTCGGCGAGGAGGGCATCGGCCTGACCAACCCCGAACACAGCGACGACGTGCTCTCCAGCGTCGGTGCGGCGGTGCTCGGCGGCACCGGGGTCAAGCTGCTCATCATCGCCGTGCTCACCTCGGCCGCGGCCTCCACGCAGACCACGATCCTGCCCACCGCCCGGACGACCCTGGCCATGGCGGCGTACCGGGCACTGCCCCGGGCGTTCGGCACGGTGCACCCGCGCTTCCAGACGCCCACGGTCTCGACCTGGGCGATGGGCCTGGTCTCGATCGCGTTCTACGCCGGCCTGACCTATTTCAACGACGCGGCGCTGTCGGATCTGATCCTCTCCATCGGCCTGATGATCGCCTTCTACTACGGGCTGACCGGCTTCGCGTCCGCCTGGTTCTTCCGGCGCGAACTGTTCGGCAGCGCCACGGCCTTCTTCATGAAGGGTCTCTTCCCGGTGTTGGGCGGCGTGATCCTCTTCGCCGCGATGACCCGGACGGTGATCGACTCGTACGCCACCGACTTCGGCGACACGGTGCTGTTCCACACCGGCGGTGTGTTCGTGCTCGGCGTCGGCTCGGTGGCCATCGGCGTGGTGCTGATGATCATTTGGAACCTCGTCGCGCCGGCGTACTTCCGGGGCGGCACCCTGCGCGCCGACGCGGTGGTCGGCGAAAGCGGCCGGTTCACCCCGGCCGGGTCGGCCTAGCGGCCGGTCGCGGGTCAAGGAACGCGCGGGACCCGTCGGGGGGCGGGTCCCGCGCCAGGACGCTTCGACCTAACGGGGTCGATGGAATCGGTGTTAGATTGCCAACCGATCAACGGATTCAGCTCGCGAAGCGGCCCTATCGAGTCAGGATCATTGGTGTGACCGACCCGGTCCTCGACGAAGTCAACAAGCGGATCATCGACCAACTGCAGCGCGACGGACGGATGTCATATGCAGCGCTGGCCAAGGTTGTCGGCCTCTCCGAGGCGGCCGTGCGCCAGCGGGTGCAGCGCCTGCTCGACGCCGGCGTGATGCAGATCGTGGCCGTCACCGATCCGCTCACCCTCGGCTTCGCCCGCCAGGTGATGGTGGGTCTCAAGGTCGAAGGCGACATGCGCCCGGTGGCCCAGGCCCTGGCCGACCTCGCCGAAGTCGACTACGTGGTCATCTGTGCCGGCGCCTACGACCTGCTCGTCGAGCTGGTCTGCACCGACGACGACCACCTCCTCGCCCTACTCAACGACAAGATCCGCACGATTCCCGGCGTCAGCCAGACGGAGACCTTCGTCTACCTCAAGCTCGCCAAGCAGACCTACGCATGGGGAACCCGATGAACGACCCCGACACCGCCCGCGAGCACCTCTGGATGCATTTCACCCGGCTCTCCGCCTACGCCGATGCCCCGGTGCCGGTGATCGTGCGCGGCGAAGGGCCGTACATCTTCGACTCCGCCGGCAAGCGGTACCTGGACGGGCTGGCCGGGCTCTTCGTCGTGCAGGCCGGTCACGGCCGCCAGGAACTCGCCGACGCGGCCGCGAAGCAGGGCGCCGAGCTCGCCTACTTCCCACTCTGGTCCTACGCCCACCCGAAGGCGATCGAGCTGGCCGAGCGCCTCGCCGACCTCGCCCCCGGCGACCTCAACCGGGTCTTCTTCACCACCGGCGGGTCCGAGGCCGTCGAGGCGGCGTGGAAGCTCGCCCGGGCCTACTTCAAGCGGGTCGGCCAACCGACCAAATACAAGGTCATCTCCCGCCACATCGCCTACCACGGCACGTCGATGGGCGCGCTTTCGCTCACCGGAGTGCCCGGCATCAAGGCCGACTTCGAGCCGCTGGTGCCATCGGCCATCCGGGTGCCCAACACCAACCTCTACCGGGCCGCGCCCGGCACCGCCGGAGCTGACGGCACCGACGCCGAGGCGTTCGGGCGGTGGGCCGCCGACCGCATCGGCGAGGCCATCGAGTTCGAGGGCCCGGAGACGGTCGCCGCCGTCTTCCTCGAGCCGGTGCAGAACTCCGGTGGCTGCTTCCCGCCGCCGCCGGGCTACTTCCAGCGGGTCCGGGAGATCTGCGACGCCAACGACGTGCTGCTCGTCTCGGACGAGGTGATCTGCGCCTTCGGCCGGCTCGGCGAGTACTTCGGCGCCGACCGGTACCGCTTCCAGCCCGACATCATCACCTGCGCCAAAGGCATCACCAGCGGCTACGTGCCGCTCGGCGCGATGATCGCCTCGGAGCGGCTGGCCGAGCCGTTCCTGCACGGCACCGAGTGGTTCGCCCACGGCGTCACGTTCGGCGGTCACCCGGTCGCCAGCGCGGTGGCGCTGGCCAACCTCGACATCTTCGCCCGGGAGGACCTCAACGGGCACGTGCGCGCCAACGAAGGGCGGTTCCGGTCCTATCTGGAGCGACTGCTCGATCTGCCGATCGTCGGTGACGTGCGCGGCGACGGCTACTTCTACGGCATCGAGCTGGTCAAGGACAAGGTGACCCGGGAGACCTTCGACGAGGCCGAGTCGGAGCGACTGCTGCGCGGGTTCCTCTCCAAGGCGCTTTTCGAGGCGGGGCTCTACTGCCGGGCCGATGACCGGGGTGACCCGGTCGTGCAGCTCGCGCCGCCACTGATCTGCGACGAGACGCACTTCGCCGAGATGGAACAGATCCTGCGCTCGGTACTGACGCAGGCCTGGACGCGCATCTAGCCACCCCTGGGATCGATCATGAACTTAGGTCCCTTGTCGGCGGCGTGTTGCGTATCGAACCTCATGATCAACTCGGGTCGCGACGGCACCGGAGGCGAGCGGGTGAACGTGGGCGGTCTGGGCCTGTGGATGGCCACAGTGGACGACGACCTCGCACCACGCCCGCGCCTGCCGGGCGATCTTTCGGTGGATGTGGCGATCGTCGGCGCTGGCTACACCGGACTGTGGACCGCGTACTACCTCAGCCGCGCCGATCCCGGCCTACGGATCGTCGTGCTCGAGGCGCAGATCGCCGGGTACGGCGCCTCGGGGCGCAACGGCGGCTGGTGTTCGGCGTTCTTCCCGGTGTCCCTGTCGCGGCTGGCCCGCCGGCACGCGCGCCCGGCGGCGCGGGCCCTGCACCGCGCCCTGGTGTCCACCGTGGATGAAGTGGCCCGGGTGACGGAGGCGGAGGAGATCCGGTGCGATTTCGCCAAGGGCGGCACGGTCACGTTGGCCCGCAACCAGGCGCAGTTGGCCCGGGTACGGGCCGAGGCGGCCGAACTGGCGGCGTTCGGCCGGGCGGAGGACGCGGTGCTGCTCGGCCCGGCCGAGGCCCGGACCCACTGCGGGGCGAGCGACGTGCTCGGTGGCCTCTACTCCCCGCACTGCGCCGCCCTGCATCCGG
>JBLNGJ010000454.1:0-5772 GCA_050264675.1 Micromonosporaceae bacterium | reverse complement strand
GGGAGCTCAGTGTTCTTCGTGCTCGCGCCCGGGTTCATCGCCGGGGTGGTGCCGTGGTGGCTCACCGGCTGGCGGATGCGCGAGCCCTGGCCGGGCGCGCTGGCCTGGCCCATCCGGATCGTCGGTGCCGGGCTGATCGTGGCCGGCGCCGCGGTGGTCGTTCAGGCGTTCGCCCGCTTCGTCAACGAGGGCCTCGGCACCCCGGCCCCGGTGGCCCCGCCGGAACGGCTGGTTGTGGGCGGGCTCTACCGCCACGTGCGCAACCCGATGTACGTCGCGGTCACCACCGCGATCCTCGGTCAGGCGCTGCTGCTCGGCCAGCCGGTGCTCTTCGTGCTCGCCGCCGCGGTCTGGCTCGCCATGGCGGCCTTCGTGCGCTGGTACGAGGAACCTACGCTGTGCCGCCGCTACGGCGCGCAGTACGACGCGTACCGCCGCGCCGTGCCCGCCTGGATCCCGCGCCTGACCCCCGCCCGGACGCCCCAGGATCAGTCCGGTCAGTCAGGCTAGGGTGGCGAAGACGATCACGTTGTCGCGGTAACCGATGTCTCCGCCCAGCCACGTTCCGCCGCAGGTCACGAGGACGAGTCGCGCCCGATCGGTTGGGTCGAATACCCGGTCGACGGGGAACGAGGTCTTCGGAAAGGTCTCAACGGACTCCACCACGAACGTGGCGACGCCGCGGTCTTCACGGTTGACCTCGATGAGCTTTCCGGTACGCAGCTCGTGCAGCCGGTGAAAGACCGCAGGCTGGCTCGCGGTGTCGACGTGGCCGACGATGACCGCGGTGCCCAGCTCACCCGGGGTGGGCCCGAGGCGGTACCAGCCGGCCGCCGCGGCCGGGTCGGCTGCCGGCGGGGCGATGCTGCCATCGGCGGCGCGACCCACCTCGATGACCTTGGCTCGGACCCCGAGCGACGGGATCGAGAGTTGCGTGGGGATGGACGGGCTCAAGCCCGCGGCAGAGCCGCCCTCGGGCGAGCGGTCCTCGGTGGAGCCGCGGTCGTTGTCCCCGACGCTCGAGAGGCTGGGAAGGCTCGGTAGCCCGATGAGCTGGCCCAGCCCGACACCGACACAGAAGAACCCAACCAGCATCAGCACGACGACGAGCGGCAGCACCGACCGAGGCCCGGATCTGGTGCGCACTGCCGCTCGCCGCTGGAGCTAGCCGGTCGGCCGGCGGCGCCGGCGGCGCACCGCAATCGCACCAAGCGCGCCGGCCGCGACTAGGGCGCCGGTGCCACCGATGAGCCAGATCCCGGGAACCGTCAGGCCGCGGCGACCACGGTTGGCGAGGAAGCCACCGCCGGTGTGCGGTCCCATGCTCGGCTCGGCCGTGGGTCCCAGGCTTGGCTCGGCCGTAGGCCCCTTGCTGTCCACTCGCAGGCTCGCCGTGGCCGTGGACCCGTTCCGGCAGGCCAGGTTCACGTCGTACGCGCCTTCCTTGGTCCGCGACGGGACCTCGGCCTCGGCCGTGAGCATGTTGCCGAGCGGCTGCACAGTGACCGTGCCAAACGCCGTGGACGTCACGGTGGCGGGGACACTGTCGTCCCCGCAGTTGGCGCGCAAACCCACGAACGAACCCGCGTCCACCGTCGCGGGGACCACCTCGATCCACACGTCGGAGGCGTTGGCCCTGGACCGCTCGCAGGCGCTCGCCGAGCCCAGCACCGCGACGAGTCCGACAGTTCCGAGCAGTATGCGAATAGACCACATCGATGCCCCGGTTTCGTACGTAGAAGGCCGAGTACAACCTGCTTACCCGTATCGTCCTCCTCCCCAAACCACCGATCAAGGACCTCGCCGGGTGGTTCTGCGACCTCGCTTAGGTCATCGACGAGTGGCAACAGGGCCTAGATGAGGCGGTTCTCGTATGCGAACGCGGCGGCGGCGGTCCGGGTCGTGACGTCGATCTTGTAGAAGATGTTGCTGAGGTGCCGGCCCACGGTCTTCTCACTGAGCACGAGGTGCGCCGCTATCTCCGGGTTGGTCTTTCCGGCCGCGACGAGCCGGAGGACCTCGACCTCGCGCTCGGTCAGTCCACGCGGCAGCGTCGGCCGGATCAGCGCGGCGGCCTCGTGTTCCGCGGGGGCGGCGCCCAGCTCCGCGAGCGTACGTCGGGCGGCGGATAACTCGGTGACCGCGGATTCCTCATCGCCGAGCGCTCGCAGGGCCCGTCCGAGCAGGACGCGGCACCGCGCTACCTCGTACCGCGCGCCCAGGCGTTCCCATACTCCGCGCTCACGGCGCAGCAACGACAACGCCTCCGTCGCGTCGCCGGCGGACAGCGCGACCTGACCGCGGGCATGGTCGGCGCGGGCCCGCACGGATGGGCAATCGAATGACACGGCGATCGACTCGAGCTCGTCGGCGAGTCCGGCGGCATCCTCGGCTCGGCCGTCAGCGAGCAGCACCTCGACCGCCGCCGGCAGCAGCCGGGACCGGCGCACGGCGTCGCCGATCTCGCCGAGCAGCCGGCGCACTGCGGCGGCCGCCGCAACGGAGCGCCCCTGCGCGAGCCACAACAGAGCCAGTCCAGGCTGCGGGTCGTAGCCGAAGTTCACCGCGGCCTCGTACGCCGCGGTCGCGCCCGCCAGGTCACCACGAATGCGCAACAGGTCCCCGCGCTCGGCCAACGCGAGGCCGGCGGCATCGAGCGCGTCGGCTTCCCGGTAGCGATGCATGGCCAGATCGAACTCGGCGAGCGCCTCCTCGAACGCTCCGTGCAATCGCATGATCTGACCGCGGTGCACGGCGCACTGTCCGGTGAACGGTATGAGGCCGGGCTGCTGGTCGCACCACGTGGTGAGCAGCGACGTCCATCGGGCCGCGCGATCGAAGTCGGCGATCTCCTGGCAGGCCTCAATCATGGAGCAGTACACGTTGCCTGCGAAGATCGTCGAGACCTCCCCGGCAGCGACTCCGACCATTGCCTCGTCGAGCAGCGTCAGGCCCTGCGGTACCCGTCCATTGTAGATCTCCATGCGACCCTGGGCATTGAGCCCCATGGCGATAAGATCCGGGTCGGCGAAGCGACGACCATAGTCGGTGACCTGCTCGGCCACCTCCGCGGCCGGGATGAAGTCGTTCGCGGAAATGTGCCGGAACATCACGTGGACGAGCATGTATCCGCGCTCGACGACGTCACCATCGATATCGGACAACAATCGTTGGGCGCGGCCGACCCATCCTCCGCCAATCGCGGTCTCGCCGCTGGTCAACAACACCAAGGCCAGCCAGAAGGCCGCCCGAGCCGCCGCCAGAACCGCGCCGCTGTCGATGTATACCTGGTAGGCCCGCTGTAACGCCTGTATGCAGTCGTTACGCCGGCCCACCAGGTAGGCGGCGGTCGCCAGTCGGGAGTAGTCCTCGGCGGTCAACTCGGCGGCGCCGACCTCGGACAGCCCGCCGTAGGCCGCCAGCCAGTCCCGGCGGTCGTATGCCGCGCGGGCTCGCTGAAGATCGTCGACGACGCCCATCGTTGCCTCCGGACCCACAGCCTAGGATCGCGTGCCGGCGGTGGCAAAGGTCGGGGCCTCGGCCGATCGGGCGACGATCCGGCGGGCCACGTAGTCGGCGTCGCGTCCGATGCCCGGGAGGACCATCGAGGCGAACGCGTACTGATAGGACAATCCGCAGAAGAACAGCCCTGGCGCCCCGTCCACCACGCCGCGGTACTCTACCGGCCAGCCGTGCTCGTCCAAGATCGGTAGCCGGATCCAGTCGAAGACCTGCCGGAACCCGGTGCACCAGACGACGTTGCTGACCTCGAGCACGGTTCCGTCGCCCAGTGCCGGCCGGCCGTTGTCGACCCCGGTCATCCGAGCTTCGTGGCGCTGGACGCCTCGCCGGGCCAGGTCCGCCGGCTTGACCCTGAAGTGTGGTCCGCCGTGCAGGCGTACATCCAACATCTCCTTGCGCCCGATTGGGGTTCGCCGGGTCAGCACGTGCTTGAACACGAAGATCACCACGGGCATGAGCACGTGCGCCCGCCGCGACTCCGGACGCATCGGGATGTTGCCCCGACTTGGTCCACACAGGATGGTCGGCCGGGTTTCGGCCAGTTCATAGGCGATGTCCTGGCCTGAGTGCGAGGCGCCGACGACCAGCACGGGACCGGGTTGCAGCTGGGCTGGCCGGCGGTACTGGCTGGAGTGCAGCTGCTGGATCGCCGGATCGAGTTCACCCGCGAAGTCCGGCACGTTAGGTGTCCGCCCGAACGACCCGGTCGCCACGACGACGTTGTCGCAGTGGATCGCCTCGTCGCCGATGAAGGCCACGTACCCGCCGCCGGGCCGAGGCTCCAGCCGCTCCACGCGGGTACTCGTGCGTACCGGCAGGTCGAACCGCAGCGCGTAGCGCTCCAGGTAGTCCCCGACCTCATCCTTGCCCGGGAAATGCCAACGGGCGGCTGGGAAGGGCAACCCGGGCAGGCCGTCGTAGCGTGCCGGTGTGTACAGGCGCAGCGTGTCCCAATGCTTGCGCCAGTTGTCGCCGATCTGCTGGTTGCCGTCCACGATGAGGAATGGGCGGCCGCGACGCTTGAGGTAGTACCCGGTGGTGAGGCCGGCCTGGCCGGCCCCGATGATCAGCGTCTCAATGTGCTGGGAGTTCATGGCTTCCTCCTGACTGGGCTCGAAAGCGACGCTAGGGGGACAGCGGAGGCCCGCGCGTCGGGCGATCTACCCAAGCCGTTGGGGGAGCCGATGGGGCTTTCGCCGCATGCCGTACCGCAGATACCAGGCCAGCATGAGCCCGGAGCTCACCAGGTAGAACGTGTGCAGCGCCCAGATGGGACCGGCGGGCAGACTGAATACATACACCGAGTGCACCACGTTGCCGAGGTTGGCCAGCGCGATGTTACCCAGGCTGTACGAGGACAGGTTCCGTGAGCGGTGCGCCTTCACCAACATCGGCACAGTGCTCCCCGCGAAGATCACTGTAGAGGCAAGTCCAGCGAGTATCGGCACGGTGAGGGTCGTCATGACCGCACGCTAGGCAGCCGGCTTGCGTGGTCGCGTCGGGCAATGTGTGCATCTACCGCCGACGCAGAGATGGGGTGATCGCCCCACGCGAGAAGTCCGCCTCGGCTTGCGCTCGAGGAATACGTGGGTGATGGATCGTCCACAGCTCGCTTGGCCCGAGCGTGACCGACGCCCCCCGGCGTGCGAGGTGCAAGTTCGCGGAACGGGGTGCTCGGCCAACCGATGCGCGGAATCTGGTGCGGGGAACCGGTGTCGGGCCGTGATGTATGTCCGATGTAGATAAGGGCCGCTCGGCCATGTGCCCGCTTTGACGACACCCGTCGATCTGCTGGTCGAGAATCTCGACAGTCGTTGATCAACCGCGCTGTCACTGAAGGATACGATGCCGGCCATGACAGAGATCGGACTGGGGTCAGCGACATCCACATCCGCGGCGGCTGAACCCGGTGCTGGTGTTCCAAGAGCTCGACGCTTCGGAGACGGAGCGGCGCCGGCAGCGCAACCGCGTCCACTTCGAGCTCGCGGTGCCGAATTGGTGATCATCGGTGGGGCATGAGCTCGCATCTGGCTGAGCTCCACGTCTGGCGGTTTCTCGTCTACGAGCGTTTCGATGGGAGCGGCAGGGTGGCACAGGCGGATCACGGTAAGGTCTCCAGGCGTCTTGTCGCACCCCTAGCGGTGGCAGTCGGTGTGCTCACGGTCGGGTTGCTCATTGCAGCACCAAAGATCCGTTTAGGTGCTGCGCCGGAAAATGCGTCGAACGCCGGCGGAGAGCCGGCGGCTGGGG
>JBLNGJ010000453.1:0-5769 GCA_050264675.1 Micromonosporaceae bacterium | reverse complement strand
GAACAACTGATAGGGGTCGGTCCAGCCCCGCGTCGTGGGGTAGCGGCCGGGCTCCTGTTCGCGTGGGCACGGCCGGGTCCACACCTCCGATGTGCCGGTGCGACGGCCGAACGTGAACGGGGCGGTGACCCGTCCGATCACCGTGGTCCGGGGCACCGGCAAACCGATGAGATCGGCCATCAGCAAGCCGTACGCCTTGTCGCCGATGAACCGGCTGAACCGGTTCGGCCAGACCAGGGTCGGTCGGACCTTCATCCGCTCGACCGTTTCCAGCTCCCACACGAGGGCATGCTGGCGTCGGTACCCCACCCGGAGCGGGTGGAGGCTGAACTCGATGCGCTGACCCGCGGCCTCGGGCAATCTGATCGGGAAGCCGTAGACCGTCTCCAGCATGGCCAGGCCTAACGCGAGGGGGACGCTGACCGCCTCGCCGCCCTCCACGCCGCGGGGCGTGTCATCGGGCACGAACTCGATGACGTCGTTCAACGCCACGCCGGAGATTCCGCCGTCGTGTATGTCGATGGTCTCGTTGACAATCGTCGAGTACCCGTCGGCGGCGAGGGCCCGAACCGTGCTCGCCACGTCGGCGACCCGCTGCAGTCCATAGTGGAACGGGTTACCCTTGTCCCGGTCCGGTAGGAACGAGCGGACATTGACCTGACCGGCACCGCGCCGCAGCAGCTCTTCGGCGGCGGTGTCTACGTCAGGCACGCCTCGATCCTTCGATAGCCCGCGGATCCGGCTGTGTCTGGGGCGCGGCTCGGCACCGGGCGTGAAGCTGGCGAACTGAGCGACGTTGTGCTTGTCGGCCAGGGCCGCAAGACGCTCATCCTTCGCGACTGCCGCCATGGGTCGCATCTCCGGTTCCGATGAGATCGGGATTCTCCTCGAGCAGCGCTCGGATCGCGGCCAGTTCGTTGCGCAGCAGATGGCCACTGCCGGGTGCGTCGTCGACCTCGGCCACCGCGGCCTCAAGGAGGCGGACGCCCTCACGGTAGGTGAGCGGCTCGAACCTTTGGTCCACGAGCGGAAGGCCGAGTCGAAGTGCCGCGCGGAACTCGGTTGTGCACCCGACGCTGTACTGCCAGTCGTCCACGAAGAGGATCATCTTGGCGTACTGCTCGATCACGGCGACCCAGAGCTCGTGGTAGTCGTTCTGCTTCCAATCCGGCACATCTATCAACGCCGTGGGGTCGATTACCGTCTCATGCCGCTGCGCCCGCACGGCATTGGCAACGGTGCGGGCCCGCTGCTTGTTGGCGGTGATGACCCCCTCCCGGTCCGAGGGCTGCACTGGCCGGCCGCTGACCGACCGTTCGACCAGTCGGTCGATGTGGTTGCGCCCGGTCGTGATCGGCGAGCTCAGGTAGATGCAGCCGTGCGGTTGCGCGCCACACGCCCCCGTGAACGCGAGCAGCGAGGCCCGCAGTTCGTCGGGGCGCCGCGACAGGTTCGCTTCGGCCAACAGGCGCTCGGCCTGCTCCCACGGCACGCCCAGCCCGTCGGCGTAGGAGAGGAACACCACGCGCAGGCCAACGTCGTCTGCGGCACTGTCGCCATGTGGCTGCATGACCGTCCTATCCCTCGTCGTGTGCCCGCGCGACCATCCGTGGAGCGGTGGCGATCATCTGCGTCGTGCTCGGTGGCCTCGCGCCGGCCTCGACAGCAGGGTAACCAGGACCGTACCGCGCCTGGTGTGTTGACGCGCGTGTCGCCCCACCAGGCCCGGGTTGTGCGGCGCCGGGTGCGGCAGGAGATCCCTTTCGCCAACGTGAGCATAATTATCACTCTTTGTAAGGATCACCGCCGGTGTGCGGGGGGTCGGGGCTGGGCAGAAAGCAGGAATCTGCCCCTAATTCCGTACGCCGTAGGGCTCGATCCGGGAAACTGCCCCTGGTGAGCCATGTTTATCCCTATGCCGTTGTACGTACTACCCCAACACTCGTGTAACCATGGATCGTAATCGTTGCCCATAAAGGTAAATCGTGAAGCCCAGCGTCGATCGTTTTCTCGTGATGCACACCGGTAGCCTTCCGCGGGCCGCTTCCGACCAATAGGCAGCTGCGCGCGATCGCCGCGAACCTCGCCGAACCTCGGCCAAGATTCTTTTGGTCGAGGCTCGGCGGCGCCGACCCGATCCGCCAGCGCGGGCGACAGATCCGTCGGGCCACCGCAGCCGGGACAGGTAGTCCTAGACAGTCCACATCGGAGCCAAGATGGGGACTTACTTGCTGGCCGAGAAGAAGATCCCTGAGTTGGCCGCGACTCCGCCGGTGGTGTAGCAGACGCTCGTAGCGTTGAGGTGCGTGCCCGAGACACTCCAGTTTCGAATATGGCAGTACGTGGCGGTGGTTCCGGTCGCGAGGGAGACCACATGCCCTTTGTTCTCGTTCAAGCCGAGTTCGGCGGTGTAGACGCCGACGGCCGAATTGGTGATGCCGCCGGTGTAGTAGGCGGACGGGTTGCCGAGCTTGTCGGAGGAACGGTCCACCCGCCCGATCATGCTGCCGACCGCGCTGTAACTGATCGAGAACCTGGAGTCCGCGTTGGCGCCGGCGGGCGTGCGGCAAGCCACGACCGCCTTGGCCGCGCCGAGGTTGTTGCTGTGCAGCTTGCACCGGCGGTTGGAGTTGACCGCGGTGATCTGGTAAGCGTACGGTGCCGCCGGCTCATCGACGGCGATGATCGGCAGGTGCACCTCGTACCGGCCGGTGGACAGGCGGGTCACACTGAGGTCGTCGGGGTTGTACGCGTCATAGCGATACCGCGCGGGCGGCGTATAGGTGGCCGGGTTGCTCGGATCGTTCGCCCACAAGTACCCGAACATCGCGTTGTCCTGGCTGCCTTCCGCCCAGTTGGCCACGAACCTGGTGTCGGCGTAGGCGCCGGCTGCGGTGTAGCAGTTGACGGCGACCTCCATGTTGCCGCTCACGCCGTCCCAGTCCTGGACGTTGCAGTAGTTGGATGTGGTGCCGTACGCCTGAGCGTGTGCGATGCCACGCGTATCTGTGGTCACGTCCCCGAGGCCTACGAAGTCGACCACGTACCGTCCGGTGGCGTACCGGCTGATGTTGATCACCCCGCCCCCGGAGTTGTACCAGTAGTTGCCGGTCGCCATATAGGAGCTGGTCGCGTTACTGGCCCACACGTATCCGGCCCGGTTGGGCATCGTGGAGTGGACGAAGTGCTCGGTCGGCGTTGGGGCCGCGGTTGTCGGTGTCGGAGCCACCACGGTCGGCGGAGCTGTGGTCGGCGCACCGCCCAGGTTCTGCGCCCCGGTGGTCAGAGTCGGGGTTGGGGTACCCGTGGGGGGCCGGCTACAGGCCGGTAGGCCCGCACCGATGAAGACCAGCAGTGTGGACACAACCACGCGACGTGGAGCGGCGCGATGGGAAACACGACGGCGATCCATGGCGAGTCCTTCTGCGAAACGGCCGCTGACGCTCAACGTGTCTACAGTGTCGCCAGCGGCCGCAACGATCTCGGCTCTGTCGGATCCCCGACCCCGCCCTAGGCGGTGCTCATCCGCGACCACCTCAACGCCGACCCGTCCGGGACCGCCACCCACGCCGCCGGATCCGGGCCGCGCTTCGGGAAGATCGAAAGGGCCGCACAGCGATCTTGCCCGGACGGGTTGTTCGTACATGATCAGTTTGGTGCGGGAGAGGGGACTCGAACCCCTACGCCCTAAGGGCACAGGAACCTAAATCCTGCGCGTCTACCTGATTACGCCACTCCCGCCAGCCGCTCAAAGTCTAGGTGAACAAGCCGCGGCCACCTAGAGGCACTGGCTGACCACTATCAGTCAGTGTCGATCTCTGGCTCCGACCAGCGGCGATGCCGATCCGACGGCGCTCTCGGTGTCCTCGAGCGGACCGACGCCGAGTTCCCGGCGGATGTCGTCGACCAGCGCGTAGTACGCGTCGCCGAGCACGTCGGCCGCGGGTCGTCCACCCAGCTCACCGGCGAGGATCGGGTCGCCCACCCGGGCGTCGCGGTAGCCGCGCGCGTACATCGACACCAGCTCCTGGCACTGGGCCGGCACGGTCGGCGAGCCGACCAGCGTGATCCGCGCCAGCACCGGCCGGACCTGTTCGTCGAGCTGTTCCATCCGCTCGATCAGCGACGGGTCGACCGGCTCGTCGTCCTCCTGGGCGAAGGCGACCTCGGTGATCGCCTGCTCCCACTGGTTCATTACGTCGATGAATTGGGCGTACGCGGCGAACCGCTCATCCTGCCAGCGACGCTGCAGGCCCAGCTCCCGCTCGCGCCGCCAGCGCGTCTCGTCGCGTTCCCGCTCGCGCTGCCAACGCCGCTCCTCGCGGCGGGCGCCCAGCCAGGAGCCGGCGAGCAGGCCGGCGATGCCGAGGGCAGCCACCGCGACCGGCACCCAGACTGATACCTGACCCGAAGGCATGGGGCGACCGTACGCCTCGACCGCCCGCGAGGCGTTGCGACGCGAGCACCACCCCACGGAGATCTTGGATGATTTGAGGGGTCAGAGGCCCGCAAAACATCCAAGATCTCGGCGGAAAGCCGAGCCGCAGGCGGCGGGGCCGGTCGGCGGAAGGCCGAGGGCGGCGGCTCAGTCGACGCCGAGCTCGCGGCGCAGCTTCGCCACGTGCCCGGTCGCCTTCACGTTGTACATCGCCTTCTCGATCGTCCCGTCCGGCCCGATCACGAACGTCGAGCGGATCACGCCGACGACCGTACGGCCATAGTTCTGCTTCTCCCCATAAGCGCCGTAGGCGGTGAGCACCGCACGGTCGGGGTCGGCGACGAGCGGGAAGGTCAGCCCTTCCTTGGCCCGGAACTTGGCCAGCTTCGCCGGCGGGTCCGGCGAGATCCCGACCACCTCGATGCCGGCCGCGTGCAACGAGGAGAGCGAGTCGCGGAAGTCGCACGCCTGGGTGGTGCAGCCGGGGGTCATCGCGGCCGGATACACGTAGAGCACCACCCGCCGCCCCCGCAGGTCGGCCAGGTGCAGCGGTGCGCTGTGTCGGTGGGCAGGGTGAAGTCGGGCGCGGGGTCGCCGGGCTGCAGGCGGGTTGGCGTGGTCATTCAGGCACGATAACGCCGGCCGGTCAGGTCGCCGCGGCCTGAGCGAGCATCTCCACCAGGTCGCTGCGCGCCCGGGCCACCGGGGAGCGGATGGTCCCGACCTATCCTCATCGCCGTGCCGGAGCCGCCTGGGCCGGTGGCCGGCGCCGCGGGCATGATTGCCCGGTGACCTCGCCGGTGCCACCGCTCGGACGGCGTGTCGGCGCGCTCGTCGTCGCGGCCGTCCTGGGTCTGATCGGCGTCGTGCTGGCGCCGCCGACGCCGGCGAGCGCGCACGCCGTGCTGGTGTGGACCAGCCCAGCTCGCAACACCACGGTCAGCAACGTGCCCGTCGATGTCGTGCTGACCTTCAGCGAAACGGTCCACCCGGTCGCCGGCAAGGTGCACATCATCGCGCCGGACGGCAGCCGGGCCGAGCGCGACGACCCCCGCATGTACGGCGCCGAGATGCGCATCCCGATGCGGATCGACGCCCCCAAGGGCACCTACCTGGTTACGTACCGGGTGATCTCGGCCGACAGCCACCCCATCGGCGGCGCGTACACGTTCAACGTCATCGCGCCCTCGCCCGGCGGCCCGCCCAAGGCCGAGGGCGGCAACGCCAACGCCAGCCCGGTCGTCCTCGGCGCACTGCCGGTGGTGCGCTGGTTCGGGTATGTGGGGCTGCTGCTCCTCGTGGGCGCGGCGCTGGTGCTCGCGGCGCTCTGG
>JBLNGJ010000452.1:0-3283 GCA_050264675.1 Micromonosporaceae bacterium | reverse complement strand
CCCCGCCGCGCGGGGGGGGGGGGGGGGGGGCCCCCCCCCCCCCCCCCCCCGCCGCCGTCAGCTGGACGAAACCACCGGGGCTCGCACCGGCAGGTGAGCCATGAGATCGGTGACCGCCTGGGCGAACTCCGGGGTCACCTGGTAGCCGGAGTGTCCGCTGACCTGGGGAGCCACCCGGTCACCCGGCGGCGGGTTGAAGCCGACGGGGTCGATCAACCGCCGGTCGCCGATGCCGACGGCGCCGCCGATCGGGTCGGTGCGCCGCCACAGGTTGATCCAGCGGGGCATTCCATCCGAACCGGTGACCGCGGCCCCGATCTCGCGCATCGCGGCCGGGCCGAGGTAGCACGGGAAGGCGCGTTCGTAGAGCCGGCACAGCGGCGACCCGTAGGTGAGCAGCGCGGTGCGCTCACGCGCCGCCGCCGGCAGCTGCAGCACGACCGCGGCGGCGAGCACCGAACCCTGGCTGTGTCCAGAAAGGACAAGACCGCCTTGCTCCTTGGCGAGCCAGGTGCTGCGGTGGACGAGCTCGGGCACGACCCGCTCGGCGTAGCAGGGCGGGGCCAGCGGATGCGACGCCCGCGGCCAGAACGTGCCGAGGTCCCAGATCACCCCGACCGTCTTCCGCACCCGTTCATTGCGGTAGGTCTGCACCCCCAGCAGCACCAGGGCGAGCACGGTGAGGCTGATGAGATAGGTGCCGAGGTTGGTGAGCACGTGCAGGGCGACGGCCGGGCGGGAGCCCGAGCGCACCAGCTCGACCGGGCCGACGTGCCGCAGCGCCAACGCCGTCGCCACGATGGCGCCGCCGGCGAGTGCCAGCCAGGCCACCCCGAACGTGCGCGACACGTGGTCGGTCAGGCGCGCGGTCGCGATCTTCGTGTCGATCGCCGCTGCCCGGACCGGATCGCGCGCGCGGCCACCAAGGTAGTCGGCGTCGGTGTCGCGATGCGCCTTGCGCCGCAGCAACGGCATCGTGACCAACTTGATCCAGAGCATGGCGAGCAGGGCAACGAGAACCAGCACCACGAACCCGAACGCCGCCCACTCGTAGGAGACCGGCGGCTGGACCCGCAGCGTCGATGCGTGGGCGTTGAAGTCGGCCGGGCTGGGCACGGTGCCGCGGTCGAGGAAGTCGGCCACCCGGTAGGAGGCGCCGGCAGCGAGCGCGGCCGCGAAGCCCAGGCCGAGCGAGGCCACCACCGGGGTGCCGAAGCCGGCGAAGAGCGCACCCTTGGCCCGGTGCCGCAGGAACACGATGACAAGCACCAGCAAGCCGAGCAGGCCGGCCTGGGCGGCGAAAAGCGCCGTGACCGTGTCGGCGAAGCCGGGCAGTGATCCGGTGGTGGGCCACGGCGCGCGGGGAAGCAGCGCATAGGCGAGGGTGAGCCCGGTGGCAGCGAGGGAGACCCAGCGCAGAACCTGGGCCACCGCGCTGGCCGTGGGTGAGGTGGAGGCCCGGTCGACCATGCGGGGCCAGAAGAGCAGCAGCAGGCTCAGCGCCACCACCAGCGCGACCACCAGCGCCAGGCCGCGGCCGAACGCGAGCAACGCGTCCGGCCGCCCACCATGCAGGTTGACCCCGGCGTACGCGTCGACCGTGGCGTCGTGCCGGAGCAGCACATAGAGCAGGACGGCATCGATGGTGGCGAAGCCGGCCGCGACGTGCAGGCTACGTAGGCGTCCGACCTGACCGCGACCGTCCCAAACGGACGGTGTGGCCAACCCGTCGCCCTCGGGGTTGACCTCCGGCCGGTCGAACGACTCGTACCGGGCCCACGTGCGCTGGGCCAGGAACCACAGCACCGCGACGAGTGCGATCGGCACGATCGCGGCGAGCGCGAGGCGCCGGCCGGTGGGTTCGAAGAACCCGGTCAGGGCGTAGCGGAGCCACGGCCGCGACTCCACGCAGCGCTGGTTGTTCTCGGCGGTGGCGCACTGCCAGGCGACCAGGTCGACCGAGATGCCGGTCGCGGTCAGCACAAGCGTCGCGGTCAGCGAGAGGGCGAACACGCGCGTGATGCCCCGCACCAGGATCCGGCCCAGGCCGCGGGTGCCCGGCGGCCGCAGCCAGATCGCCACGTTGGCCAGCGTGAACGGCAGCAGCAACAACCAGAATGCGCGGGCCGCCGCGCCAGCCGTCAGGTTGCCCCACCGGTACGCCTCGAGCCGCGCCCCACCCGGGCCGAGCGTCGCCCCGTACTCCTCGCGGGGCCGGAAGAAACCGGCGTCGCCGTCGCCGGCGACGCGGCCGATGATGTGCCGGTCGAGCATGTCCTCGGCCGGGGTACCGGTGACGCCGTGCACCCGAAGCTCGACCGGGACCTTGTCCGGACCGGGGCGCAGGGTCAGCGTCTCGGTGGCCGGGTCGAGCACCGGCCGGTCCAGGAGGTCGATGGGGGTGGCCGGAACGGTGAGCGTGAGGTGCTCAGTGGGTGGTTCCTGCGCGGGCAGGTTCAGGGTCGCCGTGGGCAGCTCGGCGTCGTGTTCCGCCGGGCCATCAACCGGCCGCTCGATGGGCATGGGTGCACCCTAGCCATGATCATCTTTGCTGGCCAGGGGGTGCCGCGGTCAGAACGCGGTGGAGAGCGCAGCCAGCGCCGTGTGCACGAACACCCGCACGCCATGGCCGATCGCGCGTTCGTCCACGTCGAAGCTGGACTGGTGGATGTCGAGCTTCTCGATCGCGCCCGGCACACCGACGCCCAGCCGGAACATCGCGCCGGGCACCTGCTCGAGGTAGAACGAGAAGTCCTCGCCGCCCATACTCACCTCGGCCTCGGTGACCCGGTCCGGCCCCAGCGCTGCGGCGGCCGCGCCGGCCACCACCGCGGTGGCCATCCGGTCGTTGACCACCGGCGGGACGCCTCGGGTGTACTGGATGTGAACCTTCGCCCCGGTGCCGGCCACCGCGTCGTGAACCAGCTCGGTGATCAGGTCGGGCAGTTCCTTCCACGCATCGCGGCTCAGCGCCCGGATGGTGGCGCGGGCGATGCCCTCGATCGGAATCGTGTTCGCCGCCTGCCCGGCGCGCACCGCCCCGAAGACCATGCTCACCCCGGAGCGGGGGTCGATGCGCCGGTTCAGCAACGCCGGCACGTCCACGACCACGCGACCGAGCGCGTGCACCAGGTCGGCGGTCAGGTGCGGGCGGGCGGTGTGCCCTCCGCGTCCGGTCAGCCGCACCTCGACCTGGTCGGCGGCCGCGGTAAACGGACCCGACCGGACACCCACCAGGCCGACCGGCAGCTGAGGGCTGCAGTGCAGGGCGAAGATCGCGTCG
>JBLNGJ010000451.1:0-14532 GCA_050264675.1 Micromonosporaceae bacterium | reverse complement strand
GCGCCGGACCGCGGGTCAGGTGCACGCGCATGCCGGCTGCGGCGAGCCGGCCCTCCAACCGGGCCGCCAGGTCGTAGGCGATGTCCGCCTCGTTCCACCGCAGGACGCCGTCGGCCGTGGTGACGCCGCGGTCGCCACCGCCATGGCCGGGGTCGATGACGATGCGCTTGTCGACCAGCGCTGGGCCGGCGGCACGGAACCGTTCGGACTCCCGCAGCAGCGTGGGCCGGCCGCCGACCACCTTGCGGCCGAGCCGGTGCAACGCCTTCATGGTGAGCGGTCCACATGCGCCGTCGGGAACGAGCCCGACCTCGCGCTGGAACCGGGCCACCGCCTCGGCGGTGCGGTAGCCGAAGATGCCGTCCGCGCGGCCCAGGTCGTAGCCCATCTCGAGCAACCGTTCCTGCAGGTTGCGCACGTCGTCACCGAAGAGCGGTTCGGGTTGGGTGTGCGAGAGCACACGGGCGCCTAGGCGCCAACGCGCGGCGTCGAGCGCACGCCAGGTCTCCTCGTCCACCTCACCGTCGACGGTGAGCCCACGGGTCTGTTGAAACGCGCAGACCGATCGTTCCAGCGCACGGTCGAAGACGGCGTCGAGCACCGCGCCCGAGGCGTGCAGACCGAGCGCGGTCAGGATCGCCCGGATCTCGACGACCGCGTCACCGTGGTCACCCAGGCGGACCGCCCGCATCTTCCTCCCCTCCTCGCTGTCGTGGTCGGCCGTGGTGCGGCGGTGGTCGGGTCGTTCCGTGATCGCTCGCACCATGCTTTGCCAGGAACCGCTCGGTTGAATCATGCGCCCTGCCCGCGAACGAGCGCGGACGTTGGCCCCGATGCGCCCGAACGATCGCTCGCCCGGCCGCGCTCGTTCAACTCGACGATCGGTCAGGCTCGGCGCTCGGTCAGGCTCGGCGCTCGGTCAGGCCCGCGCGAACGAGCGAACGCAGGGCCGGCGGCGGCGAGCAATCGGTGCGGCGAGCGGTCGGTGCAGCGATCCGTCAGTGCAGCGACCGCTCGCCCCACCGACCGATCGGACGGGAACGCCCCACGACCGATCGGTCGTGGGGCGCCGGTTGGACCCTGCCCGAGTGTCGCGTCGGGCGATCGGTTCAGAGTGCAGACTCGATGAGGCGCAGGAGGTCGCCCTTCGGCCGGGCGCCGGCGACCGACTGCACTGGCTGGCCGTCCTTGAAGATGGTGAGCGTGGGCACCGACATCACCCGGTAGGCCATCGCGGTCTCCGGGTTCTCGTCGATGTTGAGCTTGACGATCTCCACCTTGTCGGCCATCTCGACGGCCAGCTCGTTCAGCAGCGGTTCGACCTTGCGGCAGGGCGCGCACCACTCGGCCCAGAAGTCGACGAGAACCGGCTTGTCGGACTGGAGGACGTCGCGCATGAAGGTGGCATCGGTGACTGCCTTGGTTGCGCCCATTGATTAGCCTCTCTGTGTTGGCCGCACGCGGCCGGTGTTCGTGCTGGTCATGACGTGTGAGTGGCGGCGAGATAGCGCTCGGCGTCGAGGGCGGCGGCGCAGCCGGTGCCGGCCGCGGTGATGGCCTGACGGTAGATGTGGTCGACGAGATCGCCGCAGGCGAAGACGCCGGGCCGGTTGGTCTGCGTGCCGGGCGCTCCGACCACGACGTAGCCGGCCTCATCGAGCTCGATCTGGCCGGCGAAGAGCTCGCTGCGCGGGTCGTGACCGATCGCAACGAAGACGCCGGTGACATCGAGCGTGCGCTCGGCACCGGTGCGCACATCGCGCACCCGTACGCCGCTGACCTTGCCATCGGACTCGAGGACCTCGGTGACGACCGTGTGCCACTCGACCTTGATCTTCGGGTTGGCGAGCGTACGGTCCTGCATGATCCGGCTGGCCCGAAACTCGCCGCGACGGTGAATTATCGTCACACTCTCGGCAAACCGGGTCAGAAACGTAGCTTCCTCCATAGCCGAGTCGCCACCACCGACCACCACGATGTGATGGCCGCGGAAGAAGAACCCGTCGCAGGTCGCGCAGGAGGAGACCCCGTGTCCGAGGAGAGCCTGCTCCCCCGGCACGCCGAGCGGTCGCCAGGCGGATCCGGTCGCCAGGATCACGGTGCGGGCCCGGTAGGTGGTCTCGCCGACCCGGACCGTCTTGATGTCACCGGTGAGATCGACCGCAGTGGCGTCGTCGGTGAGCAGCTCGGCGCCGAAGCGCTCGGCCTGCTTACGCATGCCATCCATGAGGTCCGGCCCGAGCACGCCATCCGGGAAGCCGGGGAAGTTCTCCACATCCGTCGTGGTCATCAACGCGCCACCGGATTGCACACCCTCGATCAGGAGCGGCCGTAGGTTGGCCCGGGCGGCGTAGATCGCCGCCGTGTAGCCGGCCGGCCCAGAGCCCACGATGATCACGTTACGGACGTCGTCCATCGACGCTTTCCTCCCTGCCCGCAGCACTGGACGGCGGGCACTGATGCCCCGCGCATGGGGCAACCCATCGTACGGAGTGAGGATTCCCGGACGCGGCCAACGTCACCGCGGCGGCGCGCCGGATGTTCGCGGCGACGAAGGAAGAGTTGCGGCGGCGGTCGAGAAAGTTGCGCCGATCAGGGCACCGGTGCGCTCGCCCGCTCGTCCGTGCCGGCCATGCCGCAGGCCGGACCGACCGCGACCGCGAGTCCGCCCGTACCCGTGCGGATGAACACCACCAGGGCGGGCGTGCCTAGGTAGCGGGCGTAGTCGACGACGGTGACCGTGCCCGGGTGCGCCTGGGTCAACGCGGCCAGGCAGGCGGAGAGAGAGCCGCCGCTGGCGAAGTCGGAGAAGCGCTCAGCGGCGTCGTTGATGGCCTTCGGAGCGCCGAGCGACGGTTCGGCGACACCGGCGTTCGGTGCCGACGTGGCCCGCCCGACCTTCGCCAGCGTGGTCGGTCCGTAGTCGGTGCCGGTCGCCACGAAGACCGGTCCGCCCTGGGCGGGAGCCGGCACGGCAGGGTGGCCCGAGTTGCGGTCGGACTCGGCGAGCGCGCCGCCGGCGCCGCCCGACGTGGACTGGCTTGTCGTGCCGATCATGGTGGTGGCGACGGTTACCCCACCGGCGATCGCGGTGATCGCGGCCGCCGCGGCGACCAGCCCGGTGAGGCGCCGGCGCCGCCGGGCCGGTTCCAGCGGCACGACCACCGCCGGCGCCGCCGACGGCATGGGGGTCAGCCGCTCGACGTCGATGCGCTGGAACGCGGCGTCCAACCGGGCGATCACCTCCGACGGCATCGGCTCGAGCCGGGCCCGGGCGTCGGCGCGCAGCTGGGCTTTGGTCATCGCGTCGGCGGCGACCAGCCCGAGGTAGGCGTCGGCCCAGGACAGCTGGGTGGCGATGAGGCGGGAAACCTCGGCCGCCTCGACCCGGTCGAGCACGCCGGCGGCGTAGTCGGCGAGCCGGTCGAGGTCGGACGCGTGGAACTGTAAAGGTGAAAGGTCCTCCGGGTCGGTCACGACTCACCTCCCTGCGCCAGCGTGCCGGTGTTCGTTGATCCGACGTTGCCCGGTCCGGTCTGGTTCCGGTCGTCGCGATCCAGTCGCAGATGCCCCAGCAGCACGGCGAGCCGGGCCCGACCCCGGGCGCAGCGGCTCTTCACGGTGCCTTCGGCGACGCCGAGCAGCGCGGCGATCTCGGCGACCGAGAACCCCTGCATGTCCAGCAGGATGAGGGCGATGCGCTGTTCGGCGGGGAGTTGGGCGAGCGCGGCGCGCACGGTCATCGCGGTGTCGATGTCGTAGCCGGTGGCGGCGCGGGCGGCGAAGCTGGCCGTCTCGGTCTCCGGCAACGGCACCGTCGGGCGCGCCTGGTGGCGGCGGGCGCGGTCGAGACAGGCGTTGACGACGATTCGATGCAGCCAGGTGGTCACCGCCGAGTCGCCCCGGAACCGGTCGGCGCCCCGGTACGCGGAGATGAGTGCCTCCTGCACGGCGTCCGCGGCCTCTTCCCGGTCGCCGAGCGTGCGCAGGGCCACCGCCCAGAGTCGGTCCCGGTGGCGGCGGACGAGCTCGGCGAACGCGTCCCGGTCGCCGGCGACGTGCGCGCGCAGCAGCGCCGCGTCGTCGAGCTCGTTCCGGGTTAGGGCCACGGCCAGAACCTTATCGATCCCGAGTCACGTGCGGTCGGCTCGATCTGTGCCTCTCAGGGTCCGAGTACGGTGATCTCGTTGACCCCGATCACGAACCGACCGGTGTCGTCCGCCGGCAGCTCGGTGATCCACAACAGTAGGTATCGCGACGGCTGGGCGTCCTGCGGCACCGGGAAGACCATCGTCGTGCCAGCATGACCCTTCAACGGCTGCCCCACCGTCTGGTAGGTGTCAACGATCTGATCGTCACCCTCGCTGGTGTTGCCGGGATCGGTGCTACCGCTACGTAGCTCGGCCGAGGCGCCGGCGGCGCTGAGCACGACCCGGACCGCGCGCACCGACTGCGGCGTGCGCAGGTCGATGAGGATGCCCATGCCCGGCTTGAGGCCACCGAAGTTGGCTCGGGTGTATTTGTCGGTGCGCCAGCCGCTGGTCTCCACCCCGTCGACGACCTTCTCCACGCCGACCATCTCGGTGCGGTTGCCCTTGGGCGGGTCGACCACGCGGACCTGGTCGGCCGCGACCGGAATCGCCCGGTCGCCGGGAGTGGGCCCGGTGGTCGGCCCGCTTGACGCCGCCGGTGTCGGCCCGGGGACGACCGGAGAGGAGAGTGCGCGTACGCCCAGGAATGCGCCGAGGACCGCGATCGTGGCCAGACCGGCGATGCCGAGGGCGAGCTTGTACCCGACCCGGCGGCGGGGCTCGGCGGTGGCCACTTCGAAGCCCATCGGGCCTACGTCGTCGAGGTACTCGTCGCTGCCGGCGGCGGCCAGGCGGGCCATCTCACCGGCCAGCATGCTCGCCGCCGGCGGCTCCAGGCGCAGGTCGAGCAGGTCGGCCGCGATCGCATCGAGGTGGCGGGGGATGCCACCGCGGACCTGTCTCGGTGAGGCGGGCCGGCCGGTGCTGTCGCGGACGGCATCGGGCAGCGTGGAGCGCCCGGCCTCGAGCTGTGGCCAGCGGCCGGTCAGGCAGGCGTAGAGCACCGCGCCGACGGCACGGACGTCCTGGCCGGGGTTGGCCGGCTGATCGCCGAACGCGTCGGAGAGCACGACCCGGCCGTCATCGGCGATGAGCACGGTGCCGGGGTGCACGTGGCCGTGCACGATGTCAGCCGAGTGCAGCGCCGCCACCGCCTCGGCGATGGCGTGGGTGACCAGCGTCGAGCGTTCGGCGTCGAGTGGCCCGGCAGAGATGATGTCGCGCAGCGAGGTGCCCGGCACCCATTCGCGCACCACGTAGGCGCGGTTCCCCTCGTCGATCGCGTCGTAGACGCTGACCAGGTGTGGGTGCACGATCCGACTGGCGGCGACGGCGGCGGTGAGCATGTCGGCCGCTGCCGCCCCGCCCGGCTGCCGCACGATCACCGCGACCTGGCGGCGCAGCAACACGTCGATGCCGCGCCAGATCTGCCGCCCGGCCGCATCGGTGTCGACGTGCGCCTCGAGGCCGTACCGCTCGGCGAAGACATCGCCGGCTGCCGGCGAACCGAAGGTCATCAGCCCCGGAGCAGTCGGCGTCGCGCCGGGTGTCCCCTGGCGCCGCTCGCCCTCCTGAGTCACCCATCCTCCTCGGTTCGGTCAGATCGACGATACCGACCCGGTGCGACGACCGGCATTAGCCGCACGTCCCGACCTTGGACATGGGTCCGGCACGCGGGTTCTCCCCACCCGTCGCCCCACCCGCCGGCGTTGCCGCCTCGGTCGGCTAGCCGCGCGCCCGGCCGCGCAGTATGGACAGCAGCTCGCGTACCTCGTGCACGCGCAGCAGGAGGGCGGTGGCGAGGTACGCACCGATGAGAACGACCAGTCCGGCGGCGAGCTGCACCGCGCTACCGAGTTTGCCGTCGCCCCACCCGGCGGAGACGGCGAGCACAGCCAGGGCCGCTGGCACGGCGGCGATAACCGCGGCGATGGCGAGCCGCCCCATCGTGGCCATCACCCGGGCCAGCCCGAGCCGGCCGATCCGCATCCGCAGCAGCGCGTAGCCGAGCGCGGCCGCGAGCACGAACGAGGCGGCGTTGCCACCCATCAGGCCGGCGGCCACCCAGGCCGGCGGCAGCAGCAGGTAGAGCAGCACGTCCACGCTGACCCGCAGGCCGACCACCGGAACGTTGACCAGGGCCGGCGTCCGCGTATCGGGCATCGCGTAGAAGGCGAAGATCTGCAGCTGGCTGATCGCGAATGGGACCAGGCCCACGCCGGCCACGGCGATGACCCAACCGGTCGCGACCGCCTGGGCGTGGGTGTACTCACCCCACTGGAACAGCGTGACCGCGAGCGGACGGCCGAGCACCAGGTAGGCGGCGGTGGTCGGAATCAGCACCACGGCGGTGAGCCGGGTGCCGAGGGAGAGCTGGTGGGTCAGGTCGTCGTGGCGCTGCTCGGCCGCGGCGGCCGACATCCGCGGCATGAGCGCGGTGATGATGGACACGGCCACGATGCCATGGGCCATCATGAAGATCAGGTACGCGTTGTTGAAGATGGCCGGGCCCGGGCCGGCCTGGTCGCCGGCGAGCTTGGCCAGCTTGAGCACGACCACCAGGCCGACCTGGCTCACCACGACGTAGCAGAGCATCCAGGCGCTGACCCGGCCCAGCTCACGCAGGCGCAGCTGGCGGAAGTCCCAGCGCCAGCGCCAGCGGAACCCCACCCGGCGTAGCGCCGGCCACAGTCCGAGGGCCTGCACCACGATGCCCAGCGTCGTGCCCAGACCGAGCACTGCGATCTCGGCCGCGGTCAGCGACGCCGCGGTCAGCGGCGTGACCACCGGCAGCAACATGAACGCGCCGGCCGCGGCGATCACCACGATGTTATTGAGGATCGGCGTCCACATGGGAGCGGCGAAGTGGCCGCGGGTGTTCAACACCGCCGCGAAGAGGGCGGCGATGCCGTAGAAGAAGATCATCGGCAGCAGCAGGTAGCTGAGTGTGGTGATGAGGTGCTGGTCGGCCGCGGGTGTGCGCTCGTTGGTCAGCAACGCGGTCAGCAGCGGCGCGCACGCCACCGCCACCACGGTCGCCGCGGCGAGGAAGATCGTGGCCAGGCTGAGCAGGCGCTGAGTGTAGGCCTCGCCCTTGTCGGGGTGGGCGGTGCGGGCGCGGACCAGCAGTGGCACCACCACGCTGGCCAGCACTCCGCCGAGGAGCAGCTCGTAGACCATGCCCGGCAGGGTGTTGGCGAGGTAGTAGTCGTCCGAGACCGCGGCCGCACCGATCGCGCCGCCGATCGCGGCGGTACGCACGAACCCGGTGGCCCGGCTGACGATGCTGCCGGCCGCCATGACCGCACCGTGGCGGGCGACCACCGCCCCGGTGCTGTCGGCCGACTCGCCACCAGCCGGCGGCACCGTGGGCACCGGAGCGAGCAGCATCGTCGCGTCGAAGTCACGCCACCGGACCCCGGTCGCCTCGACATCGGGCCGCCGGCCCCCGGTTGCCTCGTCGGTCACGCTGAAGACCTTATAGTTCCGGCCGCACACCACACAGAGCGAGATCTCGCACGACCGGTGCGGTGCGGCCCGCTAGGCTGGCCCCCCGATGTCGGATTTCTCCGTTGGCCGGGCGTCCGCCAACCCGCCCGCCCGGGGCACGAGGACGGCCGCGCAGCGGCGGGCCGTGGCCGAGTTGCTTCGCGTCTCGCCGATCGCGGACGAGCTGGGTCGTCGCTTCGCGGCCGCCGGTCACGAGCTGCACCTGGTCGGCGGCTCGGTTCGCGACGCGCTGCTCGGTCGGCTCGGCGACGACCTCGACTTCGCCACCAGCGCGCACCCGGACCGTACGCACGAGCTGTTGACCGGCTGGGCCGAGGCGATCTGGGAGACCGGGCGGGAGTTCGGCACGATCGGAGCTCAACGCGATGGGCTGCGCCTGGAGATCACCACATTCCGAGCCGAGGCCTACGACGGCCGCAGCCGCAACCCGGTGGTCCGCTACGGCACGACGCTGGAGGAGGACCTGCGCCGGCGTGACTTCGCGGTGAACGCGATGGCGGTCAGCGTGCCCAAGCACCGCTTCACCGACCCGTACGGCGGCCTCGCCGACCTCGCCGCGAAGGTGCTGCGAACGCCCGGCACACCGGCCGAGTCGTTCGGTGACGATCCGTTGCGGATGCTGCGCGCCGCCCGCTTCGCGGCCCAGCTGCGCTTCACCGTCGCCCCGGACGTGGTGGCGGCGATGGCGGCGATGGCCGGCGACCTGGCCCGGATCAGCGCCGAGCGGATCCGGGACGAGTTCACCAAGCTGATGCTCGGGGTCGATCCGGTGACCGGGCTGCGACTGCTCGTGCAGACCGGGCTCGCCGAGCGGTTCCTGCCCGAACTGCCGGCGCTTCGCTTGGCCGTGGACGAGCACGCGCAGCACAAGGACGTCTACGAGCACACGCTCACCGTGGTCGAGAACGCGCTGCGCCTGGAGGAGGGCCGGCCTGACCTGGTGCTGCGGCTGGCTGCGCTGCTGCACGACATCGGCAAGCCGGCCACCAAGGCGGTCGGCCCGGACGGTCGGGTGAGCTTCCATCACCACGAGGTAGTGGGGGCCAAGCTCGCCCGGCAACGACTGCAGCAGTTGCGCTACCCCAAAGACGTCACTGCCGAGGTCTCCACGTTGGTCGCGCTGCACCTGCGCTTCTACGGGTACGGACGGGGCGAGTGGAACGACTCGGCGGTGCGCCGCTACGTCACCGACGCCGGCGCGCTGCTGCCCCGGCTGCATAAACTGACCCGCTCCGACTGCACCACCCGCAACCGCCGCAAGGCCGCACAGCTCGCGGCCGACTACGACGCGCTCGAGACGCGCATCGCCCGGATCCGGGCGGAGGAGGACCTGGCCCGGGTCCGGCCCGACCTCGACGGTAACGCGATCATGGAGTTGCTCGGGCTGCGGCCGGGGCCGCTGGTCGGGGAGGCCTGGCGTCACCTCAAGGAGCTGCGGCTGGAACGGGGACCCCTCGCCCACGACGAGGCGGTCGCCGAGCTGCGTCGGTGGGCGGCCGAGCGCGGGCTCATCGCACCGTCCTGAAGTCAGGGCGGTCCGACCGGTCCGGGGCAACATCCAGGAACGAGCCGCTACCCGCGAGCCGGCGGCGGCACCTTCCGGAAAATAACCGTCACGTACCAGACCGCCACGGCCGCGTAGACAGCGCCGATGGTGACGAGTACGCCAGGCGAGTGCCCGTCCGCCGGCAGCACCAGGGCGCCGAGGAAGAGGCCGCCGACGAAGCAGAGGTTGAACGCGGTGTCGTTGACGCTGAATACCCGACCGCGGTAGTCGTCGGCGCACTGGACCTGCAGCACCGTGTCAACAATGATCTTGGTGCCCTGACTGACCACGCCGACCATGGCCACCGCGAGCACGAGCAGCGGCTGCCGGTAGGCGAGCCCGAGCCCGGGCACCACCACGGCGAGGGTGAGCATCATCAGGGTCACCCAGCGCCAGCCACCGATGCGGCGGGCCACCGGCGGTGTGATGACCGAAGCGATCAGCGCGCCCACGCCGCCGGCGGCCACCACCGTGCCGAGCCCGGCCAGCGACTGGGAGAAGTCGGCGCCGGCGGCGAAGTAGTTGCGGTAGAGCAGCAGGGTGCCCAGGGTGAGCACGCCGTAGCAGCCGCGATGCAGGGCCTGCACCGCCATGACCGCCGAGGCGCCGGGGCGGGCGGCGAGGTGGCGCAGACCGTCGACCATGCCGCGGGCGTTGCTCGCCAGCGCAGACTGGATCGAGTCGCGGCTGCGCTGCTGCTCGTCCGGGCCGAGGTCGCGGGCGCGGAACGAGCCGACCGTGAGCGCGGCCGAAGCGGCGTAACCGATCGCCGCCACGGCAGCCACTCCCGCGTACGGGTGAAAGCCGGTGCCGACCAGCCGGAACACGAGCGCGGCGCTGGCCAGGCCGAGGGAGAACACGACCGTGCCGAGCGTGGTGGCGATGGCGTTCGCGGTGACCAGCCGGGCCGAGTCCACCACGTGCGGCTGCGATGCCGAGAGCCCGGCCAGGAAGAACCGGTTGAGCGCGATGATGGCCAGCGCCAGCACCACGAAGAGCGGGCCTTCGTCGCCGTGCCAGACGAACATGGCCGCCGGCAGCACGAGCGCGGCGCGCAGCCCGTTCGCGGCGAAGAGCACCGTGCGGCGGCTCCACCGGTCGAGGAAGACGCCGACGAATGGTCCGAGGGCCGAGTAGGGCACGAGCAGAACGGCGAAGGCCAGCGCGATCGCGAGCGGGCTCGCCGCCCGGTCCGGGTTGAACAGCACGCTGCCGGCCAGCCCAGCCTGGAACCAGCCGTCGCCGAGCTGGCTCGCCGCACGGACGCCCAGCAACCGGCGGAACCCGGCCCGGGCCAGGATCGCCCGGACGTTACCGGTCGGCACCGGCGCACCGGCGTCGGCGGCGAGGGCGGCGGCCTGCATGCCCCGAGGGTACGGGGCGTGGCTAACTCCTCCACCGCGTGTGGCGGTGATCGGACGAGTCGCTCCGGCGGACCGCCTGGACGCGGTGGCGCCGACCATGCGGCCGCCAGGGTCTCGACACGTTGACATGCCTAGATATTTGAGGCCTGACGTGGGGCGATGCTCGCGGTGGCGTGCTCCGTACTTCCGTCGGTGGCACCCAGCAGGACGACGCGGTTGGACGCGTGGCCCAAGCTGATCGCGTTCCTCGCGGGCCTGTGAAGGTGTCAGGCCGGGCCGAGCAGCGCCGCCATGGCCGGCGACTCGAACAGGGCCAGCGGGGCCCCCGTCGGGTCGACCAGGGTGATCATCAGGCCGCCGCCGGCGAGAAGGAGCCGGTCGTTGGCGATCCAGTACGGCGCGCCGTCCGGGAACGTCCGCACGACCGCACCGGTGCCCACGTCGACGAGCCAGTTCTTCTGCGTGCGCTGGCCACCGCTGACGACCGCGCCGGCGACGATGACGTAACGACCGGTGGGCGACCAGGCGAAGGGCCCCGAGACATCTCCGCGCACCGGCAGCGTCCGGGTGGGGTGGCCGTCGGTGGCTGAGAAGAGCTGCAGCCCGGAGCGCGGGTCGAGGCCGGAGTCGTCGTGCGGCACCGAGCGGTCGGTCAACGGCCACACGACCTCGGTCCCGTCCCGGGTCCAGGTGAGGCGGCACCAGCCGGTGCACAGGTAGCGCTTATCGATCGGCCAGCTGGTCAGGTCGCCGCTGCCCGCGTCCAGGATGGTGATGAAGGTTGTCGGGGTCTTCGTGTCTATGGTGGTCAGCAGCAGCCGGGTGCCGTCGGGTGACCACTGCGGCGCGGATCCGAGCTCGCGCCGCCCCAACGAGACGGTGCGCGGGTTGCGCCCCCGCAGATCCAGGATTTCGACGCGGGTCAAGTCGGTCGGATCGTCCGGCGCGGCCGCAGCATATGGTCCGGCCGGGGCGACGAGCACCCAGTCCCGGTTGACCCCCTCATACGCCCGCCGGTCCCGATTCCACACCGCACTCCCGGGGAAACCGGTCGAGAGGATGGTCCATCCGCCGGGCAGCGAGATCGGCCCGGCAAAGGTGAGGCGTGTCGGCGTGGCCTCGGCGGACGTGGTGGGCCGGATGGGCCGGGTGGACTCGGTGACTTCGGTGCCTGGCCGAGGCGAGGACCGGTCGGCGGGCAGCGGCAGGTGCGGTAGGCCGATCGCGGCGATCACCGCGGCTGCGGTCAGCACCGCACCGGCGATCCGTCGCCGGCGAAGCAGCTGTCGGCCCGCGGCGACCGCGGTGTCGGTGAGGGCGGCCGGTCGGGCCTCGGCGGCGAGCTGCCGCACCGCTACCCGTACCGCATGCTCCATTGGATCGGTCATCGCGTCCCCTGGGTCGCGTCGTCGTGGCAGGGTGCCGCGCTCGCGCCGATGCCGGCCTCGACCAGACCGGGCAGCGTCTCCCGCAGCCGCGCCAGCGCCCGCGAGGCTTGGCTCGCCACCGTGCCGGCGCGGCAGCCGAGCACCTGGGCGGTCTCCTCGGTGCTGAGGTCGTCGAGGTAGCGCAGCACCAGCACGGCCCGCTGGCGCGGCGGCAGGGCGAGCAGCGCCTCGCGCAGCAGCAGCCGCAGCGCCGTGTCGCCCGGGTCATCGCCGGACCACCCAGCGCCGGCTGCCGGTGGTGGCTCGGGCACGGCGGCGTAGAGCGCCTCCGGTCGGGCCCGGCGTCGCCGCCAGCCGGAAATATGGTCGTGGTAGAGGATGCGGCGCACGTACGGCTCGGCTTCGCCCCGAATGCGGGACCAGCGGGCGAACGCCTTGGCCAGCGCGGTCTGTAACAGGTCCTCGGCCGCGTGCTGGTCGCCGGTGAGCGCGTAGGCGACCCGGAGTAGCGAGTGCGTGCGTTGCGCGACGAACTCGGTGAACTCGCGTTCGGTCTGCGCGTCCACGCGGCCTCCTTCTGCATCTATCGACGCTCGGCGCGGCCGCCAACTTGCACGACAATGGCAGAAAGGAGGCTATGTCGGTGGAGTGGGCGGTGCTGGCGAGTCCGGTCGGCGACCTCGGGATCGCGGTGGACGGGCTGGGCCTGTGCGCGGTGCGCTTCGGCGGCGCCGACGGCCGGATGGGCCGGGCGGCACCCGACGATCGGCTCACCGTCGTGATGGGACAGCTGCGTGAGTACTTCGCCGGTATCCGCACCGAGTTTGCGCTGCCGACATCGGTGCGCACGGGCAGTTCCTTCGATCACGCGGTCTGGGCCGAGATCGCGCGCATCCCGTATGGCGAGACCCGCAGCTACGGCGAGATCGCTGTGGCCGTCGGCGACCGGCTCGCCGCCCGCGCGGTCGGGGCGGCCTGCAACCGCAACCCGCTGCCGATCATCGTGCCCTGCCACCGGGTGGTCGGGGCCGACGGCACCCTCGGTGGGTTCGGTGGTGGGTTGCTGCGCATGGTCTGGTTGCTGCAGCACGAGGCGAAGGTCTTCATCGAGAACCTGGCGTGAAAGGAGGGGCACCGTATTAACGTCCCAGCGTTAATACGGTGCCCCTTCTTTCAACTCGCGGAGGGGGACGGTTCAGCGCTCGATGGTGCCGGCGATGAACGCCTCCACCGCGGCCCGCGCCTCGTGGTCGGCCCGGGGCACCGGCGGGGACTTCATGAGGTACGACGAGGCGGACAGGACCGGCCCGCCGATACCACGGTCCAGGGCGATCTTCGCGGCCCGGATGGCGTCGATGATGAAGCCGGCGGAGTTGGGCGAGTCCCAGACCTCGAGCTTGAGCTCGGCGCTGAGCGGCACGTCACCGAAGGCGCGCCCGTCCAGCCGGAGGTAGGCCCACTTGTGGTCATCCAGCCACGGTCCGTGGTCCGAAGGTCCGACGTGGACGGAATCCGGGTTGCCGCCGGAGTTGAGCTGGTACGTGCGCAGCAGGTGCACCCCGCGGTCCTCGAAGAGGGCGGCCAGGGTCCGGTGCACGATCGTGGCGCCGACCTGGGACTTGATGTCATCGCCGACGATCGGCAGCCCGGCCGCCTCGAACTTCGCCGCCCACACCGGGTCACAGGCGATGAAGACCGGCAGCGCGTTGACGAAGGCGCAGCCGGCGTCGATGGCGGCCTGGGCGTAGAACCTGTCGGCCTCGGCCGAGCCCACCGGCAGGCAGGCGACGACCACATCGGCCTGCGCCTCCCGCAGCGCCGCGGCCACCTTCACCGGCGCCTCGTCGGACTCCTTGACCAGCTCGCGGTAGAGCGGGCCAAGCCCGTCCAGGGTCGGGCCGCGCTGCACGAGCACGCCGGTCGACGGCACATCGGCGATCTTGGTGGTGTTGTTCTCACTGGTGACGATCGCCTCGGCGATGTCCCGACCGACCTTCCTGGCGTCGACGTCGAAGGCGGCGACGAACTCCACGTCGGCGACGTGGTAGTCACCGAAGCTGACGTGCAGGAGACCCGGAACCCGGTCGTTCGGGTCGGCCTTGCGGTAGTACTCCACGCCCTGCACCAGGGACGAGGCGCAGTTGCCGACACCGACGATGGCGACGCGAACGGAGCCCATCGTGGCTCTCCTTCTTGTTACGGGGTTCCCGGGGCCGGTGGGGTGGAACCAGTCGCACCAGGGGTGCCGCCGGAGCGTTCGGTGGCGATCAGTTCCTCCAGCCAGCGGACCTCACGCTCGCACGCCTCCAGGCCATGGCGCTGCAGTTCGAGGGTGTACGCGTCGAGCCGCTCCGCGGCCCGGGCGAGCACGTCACGCAGACCCTCCCGGCGCTCCTCGACCTTGCGTCGACGGCCTTCGAGGATACGTAGGCGGGTCTGCGCGTCGGTGCGGGCGAAGAACGCGAAGTGCACGCCGAAGGCCGGGTCCTCGAACGTCTCCGGCCCGGGCTGGGTGAGCAGATCCTGGAACCGCTCCTTACCCTCCGCCGTGATCGTGTAGACGACCCGACCACGGCGGCTGGTCATCGGCGGTATCTCCTCGGCCGGCACCGAGCCGGGTTCGCCTTCGGTGA
>JBLNGJ010000450.1:0-3006 GCA_050264675.1 Micromonosporaceae bacterium | reverse complement strand
ATCGGAATACGGTGCGGCGACCGCCCGGTTACGCCAGGTCTTGATCTCTTGGAGCCGGAAGCCAAGGCCACTGCGACTGGTCCGTGTACCAGCAGCCATGGGGACTCGCCCGTGATGCAGTAGGCACGGGTCGACCCAGGTGACTACAGTCAATGCCTAGCTCATCGACCGGCACGGATGGGAGCGGCGATGGGGTGGCAGGCGGTGCAGTGGGTGTTCTTCGTCTGCCTGCTGGTCCGGATGGCTCGGGTGGGGTTCTCCGGGCCGGCCCGGTTGCTGGCCTGGCCCATGTTCTCGCGGGTCAGCCACTGCCTGATGGATCTGCACGACCAGCACGGTAAGCCGATCAACCCATGGCTGGACATCGTGCACCAGGACCCGGGCATGAACGGCTGGGAGCTGGACCAGTATCTGGCCTACTTGCGCGAGGTCCGTGGTCTACGCGCTCACGGCACAGTCACTCTCGTCGATCACACCGGCCGGCAGGCCCTCACCGTCCGGGACGGCCATGTGGTGGTTTGAGGCGGTCGCCGACGGGTTCCGCCAGCCGTATGCGTCGATCCAGGTCTGCGCGTTCCGGGTGGTGCTGGCGACCGCGATGCTGTTCAAGTTCGGGTACGAGCATCGACGCGGCGGTTGGCGATACTTCGCCCCGGACTCGTTCGTCGCTTATCGGTTCCGGCGAGAGCACCCGGATCTTCCGATCGGCCAGATCCGGTATCGGATCCTGTACCTCGCCAAACTAGCAGCGGCGGTCGGCCTGCTGCTGGGAGTGCTGCCGCGGGCCGCGGCAGTGGTGGCGGGGATCTGGTTCCTGTTCGAGCTGACCTACGACCGCAAGTTCCACACCGCCTACCTCGGGCTGTGCTCGCTGTTCCTCGCGTTCAGCCCGGCCCTCGGTGACGCGCTCACCTACCGGACCGTACTGGCGACGATCGACAGCCCGATCGCGAGCGTCCTGGCCGAGGAGGCGGCCCGCACCCGGACCGACATGTTCGCGCAAGTACTGCTGGTACTGCTGACCGCGCAGATGTACCTGAGTTCGGCGTATCGGAAGCTGCGCAGCGAACACTTCATGTCGGGGGCGGCGCTGCATGACTTCGCCGGGTCGCTGCATCGGGACCGGCACGCCCAACGGTACCGGGACACCTGGTACCCACCGGTGATGGTCCGGCACCTTATCGACGTGCCGGCGCCGGTGGCCCGGCACCGCTGGCGTGGGCCAGCGGTGGCGACGGTCGGGGCGGAGTTCCTGCTCCCGGTGGCGTTGCTCACGCCAATGACGTACCCGATCGCGGTCGCCTTCGGCACTCTGATGCATGCGATCTTCACAGCGCTCTTGCCGGTGCGGCTGGTGCCGTTCAGCCTGGCCACGGTCGGGAGCTACCTGCTGTTCGCCGACCCGGCCCGGGTGCTGGCTTGGCTGACCTAACGGTTGGCGCCTCCCATAGCGTCGGCTATTATCATCTATCAATATCGAATGATCCATCGTCATCGACCTCGCACCGTGCGGTGCCGGCGACGACGAGTGGGAGGTGCTTCGTATGAAGCCAACATCCAATCCGGTTGAGCCCAGCCCGGTCGAGCAACCGGTCGAACGTGCAGCGGTCTACCAGCCGCCGATGCTGGTCGAGGTCGGCCTGTTCGCCGAAGTCACCCGGGGTGCCGGGGGCGGCCCCTACGACTTCCTGGCCAATATTCGCGGCTATTGGCTGATCTGATCAGTACGCCCGGCGATCGCGACTGGTTCGCGATGGTGCCGGACTGTGCGGCGGCAGCCGCAGCGGCACAGTCGTTCGCTGCACAGCCGTTCCCGGCCGGTGTCGTCCTGCGGCACGCCTCCGGCCGGCCATGGCTGTTCAGGCACGGCGAGATGGTCACCACGACCGCCGGGCGCAACCGGCTTGCGGTACTCGGGCCGACGGCACTCACCAGCGTCGATCTGGCCGGGCTGGCCGCCGCGGCGACCGCTGCCACCGCCGCCGAGCTGTGCGCCGCGGTCGCACGGGCGGCTGGCTCCGCCACTGTGGTCGCCTCGCTGGACGGCATCACAGTGGCCCGTGGTCCCGCCTCCGGACTGCGTCGGTTGCATTACGCCACGGTCGGCGCGGTAACCGTGATCGCCGACGAGGCCGCACCGCTGGCCCGCGCCGCCGGCAGTGGACCGGACCCGGCCGCGGTGGCCCAGTCGTTGCTGGTGCCCGAGGTGCCTTACCCGCTTGACCCGGCGACGCTGTGGACCCACGTCACGGCGGTGTCGCCCGATCATTTTGTGACGGTGGCCGGCGACGGCTCGGCGGTGCTCCGGCGGTGGTGGTCGCCGCCAGAGCCGACACTGTCCCTGATGGACGGTGCCGACCGGCTGCGCGCCGCGCTGCGGGCAGCGGTGGCGGTGCGAGGACGGGTCGGTGACCTGGTCAGTGCCGACCTCTCCGGTGGGGTCGACTCCACCGCGCTGTGCTTCCTTGCCGCGGAGCGGCCGGTGCGGCTGTTGACGCTCCGGGCCCGACCGCTGGACCCCCGCAACGACGACCCGGTCTGGGCGAGGCGGGCCGCCGAGCAGTTGTCAGCGGCCGACCACCTCGTGGTCGATCTAGTGTCCACCGGCATCGAGGAGCCGGACGACGCCGAGCAGCCGGTCGGCGGCCTGGTCACCGGTGCGGTCGCTCAGCACCACGCTGCCGTGCTGGCCCAGCACGGCAGCCAGATCCACTTTGGCGGGTACGGTGGTGACGAGGTGCTCGGAGTGTCTCGGGCCTACCTGCGCGACCTACGCTCGCGCCGGCCCGGGCTCGTGTGGCGGCACCTGCCGGCCCATCGGGCGCTGCGCCACTGGTCCTGGCCCGCGACGCTGCGAGCACTGGCCGACAACCGGAGCCCGGCTCGCTTCCTCGCCGACACCGCCGCCGGACTGACCGACTGGCGCCCGCGGGACTCTGGGCCGCAGTTCGGCTGGGGCGCCGCCGTGCATCTGCCATCCTGGGGTACGCCGTTGGCGGCCGCGCT
>JBLNGJ010000449.1:0-3824 GCA_050264675.1 Micromonosporaceae bacterium | reverse complement strand
CGAACCGGGCACGGACTTCGGCGGCGTCGGCCCGGCCGCCCAGCTCTGGGGTAGCGCGGCCGATCTGGCCCGCTGGGCCGCGTTCCTGGCCGACCCGGGCACCATGGACCCCGACGGCCGCGTGCTCAAGCCGTCCACTCTGGACGAGATGCGCTGGCCGCTGACGGTGACCGATGAGACGCTCTGGGCGGCCGGCTTCGGGCTCGGCCTGATCCTGTTCCCGCAGCAGGACCGGGTCATGCACGTGGGCCACGACGGGGCGATGCCGGGGTTCCTCGCCGGCGTCTACGGCCGGCGGGGCGGGGCCGGCACGCCGGCGGCGATGGGTGCCGCGGTGCTCGGCTCTTCGGGCACCGCCGTGGCCACGGTGGAGCTACCGCACCGGCTGCTCAATGCGGCGGTCGAGGAGGATCCGGCCGATGTCGCCCCGTGGGCGCCGGGCGAGCCGGCGCCAGATGCGTACCGCTCGATCCTGGGCCGGTGGTGGAGCGAGGGCTTCGAGTTCGTGTTCTTCTGGCGCGAGGGCGCGCTGCGGGCCCGGGGCTCGGACGACCCGGCCGGTCGGCCACCGGCGGTCTTCGCCCCGATCGAGGGGGAGCCCGACGTGCTGCGGACCGTCTCCGGGCGGGAGGTCGGCGAGCGGCTGCGGTTGACCCGGGACCCGGCGACCGGCGCGGTGGTGCGCATGCACTGGGCGACCTACCGGGTCACCCGGACCCAGGAGACGTTCGACCGGGCGCCGGCGAGCCAGCCCTGATCTTGGCGTCGCGTGGCGCGAGGGAAAATCGGCCCCGGGGCGGATACCATGGGTGGACGAGCCGAGGCCGTCCCGCAAGACCAGTGCGGAACCCAGCGCGGAAAACGTAGGCCGCGAGGCTAAGCCCGGTTCCGCTCGTTGCTTCGCGAGACACGAAGGCAGGTGGCATAGGCCCCAAGGGCCGACATATGACCGGTAGTCCACCCCAGGCCGCGCAGGCGCGGGTCCAGACGAAGATCACCGTCGATGACCCGCAGAAGATGGTCAACCTCCTGGGCTCCAACGACGAGATCCTCCGGCTCGTCGAGCGTTCGGTCGCCAGCGACGTGCACGTGCGCGGCAACGAGATCACGATTTCCGGTGCGGCCGCCGACAACGCCTTGGCCCACCGTGTCTTCACCGAGCTCATCGAGCTGATCGAGAAGGGCGAAACACTGACCGCAGACGCCGTCCGGCGCACCGTCGGCATGCTCGAGCAGGGCACCGCCGAGCGTCCCGCCGAGGTCCTCACGCTCAACATCCTCTCCCGGCGCGGGCGCACCATCCGGCCCAAGACGCTGGGCCAGAAGCGCTACGTCGACGCGATCGACGAGCACACGGTCGTCTTCGGTATCGGCCCGGCCGGCACCGGCAAGACCTACCTCGCCATGGCCAAGGCGGTACAGGTCCTGCAGGCCAAGCAGGTCAACCGGATCATCCTCACCCGCCCGGCGGTCGAGGCCGGCGAGCGGCTGGGCTTCCTGCCGGGCACGCTCTTCGAGAAGATCGACCCGTACCTGCGGCCGCTCTACGATGCCCTGCACGACATGATCGATCCCGAATCGATCCCCCGGCTGATGGCCAACGGCACCATCGAGGTGGCCCCACTGGCCTACATGCGTGGCCGCACGCTCAACGACGCGTTCATCATCCTCGATGAGGCCCAGAACACCACGCCGGAGCAGATGAAGATGTTCCTGACCCGGCTCGGGTTCGGTTCCAAGATCGTCGTAACCGGCGACATCACCCAGGTCGACCTGCCCGGCGGCACCAAGAGCGGCCTGCGGGTGGTGCGGGAGATCCTCGAGGGCCTGGCGGACGTCCACTTCGCGTCGCTGACCAGCGCCGATGTTGTGCGTCACCGGTTGGTCAGCGACATCGTCGACGCGTACGAGCGGTGGGACGCGAGCCAAGAGCTGGCCCAGGCGAGCCAACCGGCGCGCGCGGTGCCCGGGCGCGGTGGACACGCCGGCCATCGGGCCGCCCGGCGGCGCTAGTCTCAACGGCGCGCCATCGACCCGGGGGAAGACGACACGTGTCCATCGAGATCGCTAATGAGTCGGGGGCCCAGATCGACACCGACGCGGTGCTCGGCGTGGCCCGGCATACGCTCGACGAGATGGGGGTCAACCCGCTCGCCGAGCTGTCCATCCTGCTCGTCGACGTGGCTTACATGTCGGAGCTGAACCACCGCTGGATGGGCGCCGACGGACCCACCGACGTGCTGGCCTTCCCGATGGACGAGGGCACCATCGACCACGGTCCGGCCGAGCCGAACGGGTCCGAGCCGGCCCTGCTCGGCGATGTGGTGCTCTGCCCGGAGATGGCCACCCGGCAGGCCGCGGGAGCCGGCCACTCCGCCGCCGATGAGCTGCACCTGCTCACCGTGCACGGCGTGCTGCACCTGCTGGGTTACGACCACGCCGAGCCGGAGGAGGAGCGGGAGATGTTCGCCCTGCAGGCGAAGCTGCTCGACAGCTGGCGGATCCGGAGACGCTAGGTGACCAACGCCACGCTGATCGTCTGGGCCGCGGGACTCGTGGTGCTGGCCGGCCTCTGCGCCATGACCGATGCGGCGGTCTCCAGTGTCTCGCCGGCCCGCGCCGCCGAGCTGGCCCGAGAGGGTGCGCGCGGCGCCCGCACGCTCCAGCACATCGCCGCCGACGCGGCCCGCTACACCAACCTGCTGCTGCTGTTGCGGCTGGTCTGTGAGCTCACCGCGACCACGCTGGTCGCGCTCGTGGCCACCGGGAAGTGGGGCGCCGACTGGCGGGCCGCGCTGGTCACCGCCGGCGCCATGACGCTGGTCAGCTTCGTCATCGTCGGGGTCGGTCCGCGCACCATCGGACGCCAGCACGCCTACGCGGTGGGCCGGCTGGCGGCGCCGCTCGTGCGCGGCCTGGGCCGGGCGCTCGGGCCGCTGGCCACCCTGCTCATCCGCATCGGCAACGCGGTCACCCCCGGCCGGGGCTTCCGGGAAGGGCCGTTCGCGACCCAGGTGGAGCTGCGCGAGCTGGTTGACCTGGCCGAGCAGCGGGGGGTGGTCGAGCACGACGAGCGCGAGATGATCCACTCGGTCTTCGCGCTTGGCGACACCATCGCCCGGGAGGTGATGGTGCCGCGGACCGAGATGGTGTGGATCGAGGAGGGCAAGTCGGCGAGTCAGGCCCTGGTCCTCGCGCTGCGCTCGGGGTTCTCCCGGCTGCCGGTGATCGGCGAGACCGTCGATGACGTGCTCGGCGTGGTTTACCTCAAGGACCTGGTGCGGCGCGGGCAGAACGGCAACGCGACGCTGGTGTTGGTGCGCGACGTGATGCGTCCGGCCTCGTACGTGCCGGAGTCCAAGCACGTCGATGAGCTGCTGCGGGAGATGCAGGCGGCGCGCACGCACATGGCGATCGTGGTCGACGAGTACGGCGGCACCGCCGGCCTGGTCACCATCGAGGACATCCTCGAGGAGATCGTCGGCGAGATCACCGACGAGTACGACGTGGAGCGCCCACCGGTCGAGCGCCTCGACGACGGCAACGTCCGGGTGACCGCCCGGTTGCCGGTGGAAGACCTCGGCGAGCTCTTCGGCGTGCAGATCCCGGCCGACGAGGTGGAGACGGTGGGCGGCCTGCTCGCCCAGGCGCTGGGTCGGGTGCCGATCCCGGGTGCGGCGGCCACCGTCGCCGGGCTGAACCTGCGGGCCGAGGGCACCACCGGCCGGCGTAACCGCATCGACACCGTGCTGGTCTCCCGTCCGATTGCGGCCGAGCCCCATCCGGAGCGACAGACCGCCGATGCCTGACGTCGAGCTCAGCGC